>JAPLLG010000003.1:300000-448753 GCA_026387665.1 Nitrospirota bacterium | reverse complement strand
GAAGGGCTTGCCTTTGTCGATTCCCTCTAAATAGACCACCACCTCGCGGAACTCGCCAGCCGGCCCGACCTGGAACGGCTGCAGGATGCGCCAGCCCTGCCCATCAGAAATGCGTCCGCAATAGAATTGGTCCGGCAGGGTCGTGAGATTGTAGCCCTTCGGCTTGGGGACCTGGCCTTCGAGGGTCACGGTGCCCGTGATACTGCCTCCGTCCGTCACGGTGATTTCTTCATAGGCCCACACCGGATTTCCGAATCCGATCGTGGCTATCATCATTGCGGCAATTACAGAACGCATTGGATCCTCCTGGTTCTCAATCAAGGCCTCGACATGAGTCCTCTGTGTTTGCGTGCTTGTGGTGGCGGCCCGATCGGGAGTCGATAGCGGGCGACCTTTTTGTCATTTGGTCTGTTCTGTGAGCAGGATAACATAATTTTTTCGGCTGAAGAAGACTCTTCGTCATGCCCAGCTAAAATCGATAGAAAAAGCTCACTTGGATGCGGTGGTTCTCAGCATTGGCCCCATCGGCATAGGTGGTCCGGACCCAATTGGTGGTGAGTGCGGCTCGAATCTGTTCCGTGAAGTCGTGAAAGATATATGTGTAATAGGTGGAATCGCGGATATAGATGCTCTGCACTGTTCGCAGTGAGCCACCACAGAATGACGCACTGACCGTACAGGTCATCTCGCTTGCATTGGATGAGTAGATCGTCCCATAGCCTCCGCCTATCCAGGTCTTGCCGTTGTCGGGAAGATAGTAGGTGCTGTGCACCATCATTGATGTCGTGCGGATAGCTTCAAATTTTCCGGTTCGGCTGCTGACCGCTCCCAGCCCTGCATCAAGGTCTGTTTGCCCGAATGCCGCGCCGCCAAAGCCACTGTTAGTGGAAGAATATCCGCATACAGGGTTGCAGATCCCCCAGCTGAGACCGTTGAAGAAGTCGGCAATGCCTGCCCCGGTCACGCCTTCCATGACGACATGCGCAGTGTTTCCCAATTCACCATTTTTTGACGGAAGGATCGGGAGAAACAGACTGGAGGACAGTCCCCATCCAGTTACATAGGTCTGGCTGCTGAGAGTGGGTTGTCCCCCCAGCGAATTGGTTGGCCCTCCAGAATTCGCTTCGAGTCGCCGGCCGACTCCGCTGATTTGAACGCTCAGTGGCTTGAGCGAGATCCTGCCAGTTGAGGAACTGGTGTAGGGGGCTTGCAAGCCATGATACGCGACCTGCGCCCCAGCAACAAACGAGGGGAGTCCGGCATCGCGCTGAGGGGGCCGCTCCACCGAGAGCACGGGTGTGAGCGACAGGGTATCGGTGAGATTGAGCCGCTTGGACACACTGGCTTGAATCCATCGGTTAAACATATTTGCCGGTGTGGCCGCGACGGAAACCTGCCCGCGTGAATATTCAGACATAAAGCCGAATCGCGACCAATCTTGCCCAATTTTCACGTCGATGACCGGAGTTTCGACCTTGAAAAACAATTGGAACACGCGTGCGGTCGGGCTTGTGCGGACCGTGAGCTCAGAAGTGCTCGCCGTCCCGATGTCCGGCTCATTCCCCAAGAAATCCAGCGATCCATGAAATTGCGTCTTGATCCCATTGCGCTCCGGCGCTCGGACGTCGAGTATGAGCCGGCTGTTCCGTGGACTTGTTGTATAGCGCCCATTTGCGCCAGCCAGCGTATCGCTCCGTAGAACCGGTCGGTTTCCGATGACCTCCTCGAAGCTCCTGGTATTGTCTCCGATGAAGTCGAGTTCGGCAAACCCTCCGACAGTGAATTGCAGCCCATCCTTCGTGACTCCGTTCGCGCGAGGCTCTTTCGGCTTCTCTGGTTGTTCCTCGGCAACTGCCTGGTCATATTCCTGTTGGGTGATGATGCCTTTGTCTCGGAGGAATCGTAGCGCACGATGGTCGTCTCCTCCCGCGAGACTGGGTTGCGTGAACAAGAGTGCTATGAGCAGAGCCACCGTTCCTGCTAGAGCCTGTCCCGCCGTGATTAGCCCCTGGTACGCAATTGTCATCAATCTTTCCCTCGGTGACTCGCGCTTGCTGTGAGCGCAGAGGCTTCAAGCAAGGACAATGCCGTCTGAGAATGTCAGCGGAGATAGCGGAATCGCTTGTCGGGTGGAGAAATGAATCGGGAGTCGAGCGGATTCGCACGGCCCGCACCGTGCGAAGAGGCGAGAGATAGGGGCGCGCAGGGGCTGTGCCGCGCGCGACGTGCCGCGGGATATTCTTCTTTAGCTACTGCAGTCGCGCAGTTACGCGTTGCGCGGTACGAAGCACTGAATCCTGGCCAGGACGGACTAATTTTTGCAGAGTTGTCGAGAGAAATCCTGATTATCTAGGTCGGAACGAAGGATGGTGTGGCTCAATGACTTCAGTCGTGACACAAGACATTGAGTCCGCTGTCCATCGCTTTGTGTCTCAGCATCGCCGAGTGACTTTCACCGTGCTCGCGCACGCCTTCCCCCAATGTACATGGCAGATACTGTTTCAGGTGTTGCACCTTCTTCAGGAGAAACATTTCGTGGTGCTGACTCCTATTTTGTGGGATTACGAGATCCGTGCACAGAAAGAAATCGCGCGAACCGAGGAGAGAGCCACCTGAACGATCAGCGGATTCGCTTATATGACTGGAGAGAATCGGCGGCGTAGATCGTTGAAACAGGCGAGGCCAGACGAGCGACACTGACGGAGAGGCGGTTATGCACTGTGCACGATGTAATGGGTGGGTGGTGTCGGAGCAGCTTTCAGATCCCCATGGCACGACCAAACAATTCGACGCTGTGCGCTGTTTGAATTGCGGCAATATTGAGGATGCCACGATCCAATCCAATCGGGATCAGTCTGTGCGTCGTTTGTCGTCAAGAGCGCCGCACGTTCCGTGGCAGGCTGTTCCCTTGGTCGCTAGGTCGATTCTGCATGGGAGGCCCTGCGAGAATCCTGACATGATGTGTGACTAGACGTGTATTCCCCAGTACGTAGCTTCTTCGAAAGGACCGGCAGAAATAATCTCCAGGCCGTAAAGGAGGTCATCATGTGTCCAGACGGTTATGGACAGCGAGTACTGGTTGTCGACGACGATGCAAGTATCCGGTTACTGTTGTCGGAACTCCTCGCCTATGAAGGATACAACGTGTTTGAAGCCAGTGATGGGCTTGAGGCCTGTCACGAATTAGAGCAGCGGCACTTTGATCTGGTGATTTCCGACTACCACATGCCCAGGTTTGACGGGCTGCAATTGCTGGCAAGGTGCCGGAGCCTCTGGCCAGAGACCGCAGTTATGATCCTGTCGGGTGAGGACTCAGGCTGGCCGGAGCTTGCAATCGGTGGAGGAGCTCAGGCCTGGGTGAGGAAGCCATGGGAACGGGCGAACTTGATCAACGAAGTTCGCCGGGCAATCGAAATGGTGTCAGTGAGGACGGCGCCTCATTAGATGCGCGCCTTGCTCAGCGAAGGCTTAAGGGGGCTGTTACCGTGATGGCTCCTGCCAGGTCTCCTTCGCGATGGCCCTCCTTGGGATAGCCGGAAATATCCAGGTCGCCTTTCGGTTCACCGTGGCAGGTCAAGCAAGCCTGGACGTAATAGATCGGCATCACGACACGTAATGTCTGGCCCTGATCGGTGAGTTCACTGACATAGGCTTCGGCTCGCGGGCGGCCTGATAGCCATTTCAGCACCGAGGTTTCATAGTCGTCTGGCTCGTTCTTCGGATTGCGAGGTCCCAGCGTCGTTTGTTTCAGCCGGACTCGCGATTGTTTGGAGAACCGCGCGGCGGCTTGGCTGCCGTAGGTCGCCGGGATAAAGTTCTTGTACCCGATTCCCCGTTGATTGATTACGACTTGGGCATCGCGCACTACGTCCTTGCTGGCCAGCACGAAGGCTGGCAGTAATTCTTTGGCCAGGGATGGCAGCGAAATGGAGGCAGGCGTGCTCTGGAGCTTGGAGAGATCGATGCCGGTCTGTTGGCGAAATTCTTGAATGAGTTGTTGCTCGAACACTTCGGGCGTGAATCCCTTGTCTCCCTTATGCGGATCGTCGATTAGAAGCTGGTTCTGCTCGATGACCAATCGGCCTGCCTTGAGCAATTTGGCTAAGAGCCTGGCCGTTTCCTCCCCCTCTGCACGATCGACGGCCCAGCTTGGGCTCGGGGCCATGGCTCCAATGGCGATGGTCGCGAGGATGCCAGTCAGTGCGGCAACCCATACCCATTTCATCGCGGTCTCCTCTTGTTCATCGTGAGCGGTTATCAATCAGCCGGCATTGGCCTTGGTCGTAATGCTGGGGCATTTTCTCCGCGGCAAAGGGAAGCCCTTCCGTGGCGGCCCGGCGAGGGTAGGCATAGGTTTCTTCCAGCCAGCGCCGCCGCATGTCCGTGAGTTTGCCTGACTCATCGAGCCGGAACAGGAGATCGTTCAGGAACCGCCGCAACCGATAGTTCTCCTCGTCCGTCACGATGGCGTACTGTTCGTGGGTGAGGAGCAGCGGTTTTCCGTTCCCCAATGTGATGAGTTGCCAGTCCTTGCGGACCCGCCGGACGGTATAGTCGAGGACTGGTTGTTTCCCCAGGATGACGTCGATCGGCGGGTTCTGGGATTCGAAGGCGGCCGGGAGGGAATCGCAGAGCACCAGCCTGATGCCTGTCAGATTGGCTTCCGCATAGAATTGCGCGCTGGTCCCTTCTTGAACGGCGATGGTCAAGCCGGAGAAGGCGCTGGCCATGGCCTGCGCGTCGGCCGTTTTCGTTGAGGATCGGCGGACGTATTCGCCGATTCGCTTGGCGGTGTCCGGTTGTCTGGTGATGCTGCCGATTCCTCCCTCATCAAAGTAGGGGTTTGAGTAGGCGAGGCCGATTCGTCCTTGGGCCGGCACATTGGCGCTGATGGAGGACACGAACAAATCGAGGTTCCCCTCGGTCAGTTCGACAAAGAGGTTTCGGAAACGAATCAGCTGGAGCGTTGGAACGATCGGTTTTGTTCCGCCGCAGCGCTGCGACAGGGCCATGCTGATTTCCCGCACGAGTTCGACGTCAAGGCCTGTCACGCGCAGGCCTTCATCCGTATAGATCGCCGGGAAGACGAAGGGCTGAAACGGTTCAACCGCCATGCCGACGCGGACTTGACCTCGCGCGCAGATCGCATCGAGTTCGTTGGTCGCGATGGGATGCACCAGCTGGACTGCATCGATGATCAGGCCGCAGCCCTGCACCGTCAACGCGATGAGCAGCAGTGACGCCCATTCAAGTAAGAGCCTGGTGCGCGGTTTTCGTGGCATGGTTAGAATCGAATCCCTGTCGTAATCAACCATTGTTGCGTCTGTCCCGCATTGCCCTGGAAATCGATTCCGTACTCCGTATATTGCACGCCCATGTCGAATGAGACGCCTCGCGCAATGGGAAATCGGACACCGACTTGGCCTCCGATGAGATGGCCAGGCCAGGTATTGCCGGGACCGGGGAAGGTTGCGCCTCCGAGCAGGCCCAGGTAGGGCACGGCCCGGTCTTCGAGGGGGCCGAAGAGGATATGCCGAATCGTGCGGCTGATCGGGGCACCCTTGGGGAAATCCAGAATATCGATGAAGTTGTTCCAGCGAGGATTGAGATAGAGGGAGTTTTGATCCGTTGTAAAGGTTGGCGTGTGGTTGCTGTAGTACTGGTACATCGTGCGGACTTCGAGATCGCCATAGCGAAGCGCCGTGATTCCGGCTTGGACGCCAATCACTCGATTCTCAGGCGCGAAGGTCCGTTGGCTGAATGTCACGTCAAAGTTGAAGGGTCTGATAGGGAGCCATTCGAGCAGCGCGTCCTGCGCCATGACCGGGGACGCGAGCAGCCAGACCGTGAGGGAGAGGCTCATGACCGAGAGCGCGCGCAAGAAGCGATGGGGCCGACAGGGCTCGGCAGGGCGTCTGTATGGCATGTTCTGTTGCGCGAGTGATGAGAGGCCGGTTCCTACTTGGCTGGTGCGTCTGTCCTGTTGTGTTCAGGGGCTGTGATGCATGATCTCATAATTTCGACCCGACATGAAAGGTCTGCACCGATCGTTGTCTGCACGATCGTGAGGAGGTCCTGCGCGGAGGTCTTGCCTTCCTCGACGTCGATGAGCAGATGCTCCGGGACGCTGGCGCCATCCACGGCGAAGACTCCATCTGTGCGTCGCAAGATCGGTTCGATCGTCTGTTGTGCCTCGCGGCAGGTTGATCCTGTCAGCATGAGGGCGATGCGTTCTTTCGGTGCGCCGGCTGAAGCGGGGGAGAGGCCTAGGGCTGCGAGCAGTACGAATGTGGCCAATATAATGTTCAGCATGATTCGTTTTTGCACGCGAAACTGAAGGGAGCGACCAGCCTCTTGGTCGATCGCTCCCTGTTTCTAGTCCTTACTTTGCTGGCAGCACCCAGGGCACCATCGGCATGAGTGGCGCAGGCTTGGCATCCGGTCCGACCAGCAACACCGCGATCGCGCCGCGAAGCGCGCCGGTGAGCGAGTGCGTAACCAGCGGGTAGGCGCCGGCCGATTCAACCACGACATCGAACGTCGCTGCGCTGCCTGGCCCGACGACATAGGTCTGAACGCCGGTAAGTTTGTTGCTGGGATTGCCGCTCTCGTAGACGTTGTCCCAGATTTCACCGATCGGATGGAATGACGAGAACTCGTTCGGGCCGGCATTTACGAAATAAATCCTGACGCGCTCGCCGGGCTTCGCATCTAACTTGCCGCCGCCGGTTACGAAGGGGTGATATTTGAAGATGCCGCCGTTGAAGAGCATGTTGTCGTATTTGCGATCGAACATCGCTTGCACGTCGGTCGGGTTCTTGAAGAATTCCGACTGGACGAGCACATATTCCCGATCCGCTTTGGGCCAGGCCTTCGTATTTTTGGGATCGACGATGATGGCGCCGAACATGCCACGCGCGACATGCTGGATCATCGGGGGCGCTCCGCAATGGTAGAAAAAGATCCCCGGCTTCTTGGCTACAAAGGTGTAGCTGATCGTTTCACCGGCATTGATGGCCCGATAGTTTTTCAGGAAGTCGATTTCCGCCGCATGGAAATCCATCGCATGGGGATTCTTGTTCGTGGCGGGATTGGTCAAGGTGAAATTGATCGTGTCGCCTTCCGTGACCCGGACGACCGGTCCCGGGACGGTGCCGTCGAAGGTCCAGGCGGCATATTTCTCTCCGCTTCCGTCGATGACGACATCGGTTTCCACTGCGGTCATGGCGATGTTATGGGTTTTGGCCCAGGTGGGCGATGAGAACGTCAGGCTTCCGGCGAGGAGGCCTGTGACGATGGCAAATGTGCTGAACGCTTTCTCTGATGCACGCATGGTCTCTCTGCTCCTCTTGTTAGGGGTGGACGGTTCATTGGCGCACGACCAGTAGGTTTGACTTGGTCAGGCTGCGGGATCGTGCGACTGAGAGTCAAAAGCATACGCTAGGTCGGCAGCATAAAACATGACAAATATCATGTTTGCGGCATTTTGAAAAACAGTGTGTGCGGGGACTACGAGGCGGAAGCGAGGGCTTTCAAGCCTGGAAGATTGCAAATCAGGAGGCGGCTGGCGGTGCCGGAGACCAACTTGTCGCGTTTGAACCGGCCCATGATGCGAATGGCCGTTTCCGTCGTGATCCCCACCATGTTGGCCATATCCTGTCTGGTGAGGCGAATCGTGAGTCGAATCCCGCTCGGATCTTTGATCCCGTTGCGGGTGGCGAGATCGACGAGCAGCGAGGCGAGTCGTTGGTCGGCCCGGTCGAGCGCCAGATCCTTGGTTTTTTCCTGGGCTTCGTTCAGTCGGTTGCCTAAAAACTTGATGACTTCAAGCGCGGCGTCCGGACTTTGTCGCAGCATCTCGAAGTAGGCCTTTTTGCTCATTCGAAAGATGCTGACGTTTCCCATGGGCTGGGCCGAGCCTGGATGGGAGGCGCCATCGAAGGCGGCTGCGTCGCAGCAGAAGAGGTCGCCCGGCATGAGCATCTTCAGCGTGCATTCTTTCCCCTCCGGAGTGGACTTGACGCACTTGACCGTTCCGGTCTTGACGATGTGGAAGTATTCGGTCGGGTCGCCTTCGCGGAAAATGAAGTCGCCTTTGCCGTAATGGGCTTCGGTCAGCTCCTGCAGCATTCGTTGGCGCGCCGCTCCTGACAGAATGTTCAGGAGCGGAATCCCGGCCAACTCATGGGGAAGGGCGGCGTAGGAGGATTTATTTTGTGATGTCTTTGGCTGCTTCGACAATGGATCGTGCTCCGATGCCAAAGTGGTCCACGAGCTCGTCCGGCTTCCCGCTGTGGGGAATGGTCCGAACCGCGAGTTTGTGAACGTTCAAACCTTCCGTTCCGACTGCGCTGAGAACTGCGTCGCCTAATCCTCCGTGGGCATAGTGGTCTTCCACGGTGAGGATGCGGCCCTGGGTGGCTTTGGCACTCTCGATCAGGGTGGCACGGTCGATCGGCGCGATGCTGTAGAGGTCGATGATCCGTACGGAAATTCCCGCCGTCTTGAGCTGATCGTAGGCCTTGAGTGCTTCGAAGAGTGTCACGCCCGCTGCGACGATCGTGAGGACGTCCGCGGCGCTCTGGCGAATGACTTTGGACCCGCCGATCTGGAACCGTTCTTCCGGTCCATAGATGACCGGTGCTTTGGGCCGACCGGCGCGTAGGTACACCATCCCCTTGTGAGCCGCCGCGATTTCGACCAGCCGGTAGGTGGAGGTGGCGTCGGAAGGGTAGAGCACGACGACGCCTGGTTGCGCCGCCATCATAGCGATGTCTTCCAGACCCATTTGAGAGGGGCCGTCTTCTCCGATGCTCACGCCAACGTGGGTGCCGACCAGCTTGATGTTCGAGCCGCTGATGGCTGCCATGCGGATAAAGTCGTAGGCGCGGGTAAAGAAGGCGGCAAAGGTCGCGACAAAGGGAATCTTGCCGCAGGCAGCCAAGCCTGCCGCCGCGCCAAGCATGTTTTGCTCCGCGATGAAATTTTCGAAAAATCTGTCAGGGAATTTCTTGCCGAATTTGTCCGTATAGGTGGAATTCTTGACGTCGGCGTCGAGTGCGACGACGAGTGGATGGACATCGCCCAGGGCTGCCAGTGTGGCGCCGAAGGCCTCACGCGTGGCGACCGAGTCGCCGAGCTTGTAGGGGGATGCAGGCAAGGATCCAATCGACGCCTGCTTGGACGAAGCCGCGTAGGGTTGCTGGATCTGAATCTCCAGCTGGCTTGGTTTGAGTTGCGCCGCCAGTTCGGCGATCGCCTTGTCCGTTTCCTCACCCTTCTTTAAGGGTTTGCCGTGCCACTCTGGGTGGTTCTCCATGACGGAAATGCCACGGCCCTTGAAGGTCTTGGCCAGCAATACGGTCGGTTTCCCGGTGGTCCTGGCTGCCTCATCGAAAGCGGCAAGAATGGCGGAGAGGCTGTGCCCGTCGACGACGATGGCGTGCCAGCCGAAGCCGGCCCAGCGAGACCGATAGGCTTCCATGTCATGCTGCAGCATCGTGGGATCGCTTTGGCCGAGCCGGTTGACATCCACGATGGCGCAAAGGTTGTCGAGGCGATGGTGGCGCGCCACTTCTGCTGCTTCCCACACAGACCCTTCGACCGACTCTCCATCTCCCATCAGGACATAGGTGCGATAGTTGGTCTTGTCGACGGATTTGGCGTTGAGTGCGAGACCGACACCCACGGGTAGTCCCTGTCCGAGTGAGCCGGTGGCCATGTCGACAAAGGACAGGCGGGGAGTCGGATGCCCTTCGAGATCAGAGGTCAGTGTCCGTAATTTCAGTAAGTCGCTTTTCGGGAAGAGTCCCGCTTCGGCCCAGGCTGCATAGAGGAGGGGAGCTGCGTGACCTTTTGAGAGGACGAAACGATCGCTGTTGGGGGCTTTGGGGTTCTTCGGGTCATAGCGCAACACCGAGAAAAAGAGTGCTGCGACAATATCGGCTGCCGAGCAGCAACTGGAGGGATGGCCGCTTCCTGCTTCGCTGGTCGCCCGCACACTTTCGATACGGAGTTGGGTGGCTTTGTTGTGTAAGGCAGCGAGTAATTCCGGCGAAGCCGTTGAATGGGCCATCGAAACTCCTTTCGGGATGTAGTGGCAAGGGTGCCGACAAACTCTTGTATCAATGTAAGAAATCGCCAGCAATGGGCGGGCTTTCAGGCTATCAAAATGACAGGATGGAGTCAATGAAATGAAAGGATCCGGCGAATCGACAGGTCAAGGCGTGAGGGGATCTGCGTCGAGCTGTTGGGGCGGCACTGAGGTAGGGAAGGACCGCCCTTCTTGGGGGAGGAATCGAAACTGCGTCACAGCGAAGGAGACAGGTTGCCCCACTTCGAACCGGTACTGGCGGAACTCTTCTTTGTTCATGCGAGACCTCAGAATTAGCCCTTCCGCCGTTTCAATTTCGAGCCGGTAGGCCACGCCGAGAAAGTAGATGTGCCGGAGTGTGGCAGTCTGGCGGTAGCGCGCGGGATCTTCAGACACCTTTACATAATAGGGACGAAATCCCACTTGGAGTTGAACCTGGTCCGGGATATTGGGGGCGGGAAACTCAAGCGATCCGATCTTTACCACGTTATTCAGAACCGTACCTTCGAGGATATTCATGGCTCCGATAAACCGCGCCACAAATTCCGTGGCGGGCTCTTCATAGACCTCGGCCGGAGAGCCGATCTGCTCAAGCTTGCCTTTGGAGAAGACGATGATTCGTCCTGAGACCTCCATCGCCTCTTCCTGATCGTGGGTCACGAAGAGGCTGGTCACGTTAAGGCGATCGTGAAGCCGGATCAACCACTCACGCAATTCCTGCCGCACCTTCGCATCCACGGCGCCGAAGGGTTCATCGAGGAGCAGGACACTCGGTCTGGGGGCCAAGGATCTGGCAATCGCGACCCGCTGGCGCTGGCCTCCGGACAGTTGATGGGGATAGCGATGTTCCACTGAGTCCAGGCTCATTAATCGGAGCAGCTCCGCTACGCGCTGCTCGATCTCCGCCGGGTTCCACTTTTTGATTTTGAGGCCGAAGGCGATGTTCTCGAAGACGGTCAGGTGTTTGAATAGGGCATAGTGCTGAAAGACGAATCCGATGTTCCGATCCTGGACGGAGAGATCGTTCACCCGTTTCCCGTCGATATAGATGTCTCCTCCGGACGGCGTTTCCAGCCCTGCGATCAACCGCAGCACCGTCGTTTTCCCGCTGCCGCTCGGTCCCAGAAGGCCGAGGAGTTCCCCTTCTTTGACCTGGAAGGAGACGTCCGACACAGCAGGGACTAAACCGAACTGTTTTCTGAGCCCTCGTACTTCGATCTTCACGCCAATACCTTTCTAGCAGGATGCTGAAAAAGACCGCCAGCGGCGTTCTCGCTTCACAAAGAGGCTCAACGTACCACAAGGGTACGCTTCGTCTCTTCGTTCGCTGCGGCCTTGCTGGACGGCCTTTTTGAGCATCCTGTGGCTATTGAGGCCGCTATGCCATAGGAAGCATTTCAGCTGTAATGCCCTCTTCCACCGAGTTTTTCCGCAGCCTGCTAGTGAGCTTATGCCACAGTGGCTGTGGCCTTGGTCTTTGCGATCTCCAGCAGGCTCAAAATGGCAAAGGAGACGGCCAACAGGGTCAGGGCGACGGCATTGGCGCCCACATAATTGAAGTCCACATAGCTCTGATAAATGTGCAGGGTGGCGGTCTGCGTCACCAGGAGGATGTTCCCGGAGACGACGAGTACCGCGCCGAATTCACCGATGGCCCGGGCCACCGTCAAGGTCGCTCCATAGACAAAGCCCCATCGGAGCATGGGGAGCGTGACCTTGAGAAACACCTGCCACTCGTTGGCTCCTAAGGTTCTCGCCGCTTCCTCCGCATCCGTGCCGATCGTTTGCAAGAGAGGCGTCAGTTCGCGGACGACGAAGGGGAAGGTCGCGAACAGCGTCGCTAACACCATGGCAGGCATGGCAAATAAGACTTTGACCCCCAGGGTGCCGAAGAAGGTGCCTAGAATGGTTTCGGGCCCGAACAAGAGAATCAGCATGAATCCTGCGATGACCGGAGAGACAGAAAAGGGTAAATCGATGACCCCGCTCAGAACCGTGCGTCCGGCAAAGTGCTGCCGCACCAGCACCAGCGCGGTGATCGTGCCGAAGATCAGATTCAGGACCAGCACGATCGCCGTAATCTCGATTGTGAGCAGAAACCCGTGCAGGGCTTCCGGTTTCGTGACTTCATTCCAGAAGGCCGCAATCCCCTCGTCGAAACTATGCACGGCGAGGTAGAGGATCGGGCTGATCAGGAGCAGTGAAAAATAGAACCACACAGAACCGATGAGTAGGCGACGTATCATGGCTGTTTATCCGATCTCCGATGGACGGATCATGGAGAGAGGCCGTTTCGGCCAGCGGAGCCACGGAGGCATCCGTTCGCCTGGTGGCCTGGTTAGACGTTCCAACAGGACCAGCACCAGAAACGAAATCAGCAGGATGAAGACCGAGACCGATGTGGCGCCCTGGGGGTTGTAGCTTTCGATTTCTCCATAGACATAGACCGACGCCACCTGGGTCTTCATCGGGATGTTGCCTGCGACGATAACAATGGAGCCGAATTCGCCCAGCGCCCGGACAAAGGTCAGGAACACCCCGGTCAGGAGCCCCGGTAGTACGGAGGGGACGGTGACCTTCCAAAAGGTCGTCCAGGGACTCGCGCCTAAGGAGAAGGCTGCTTCTTCCTGGTCTCGCTCCAATTCCATCAGCACCGGCTGTAACGAACGGATGGTGAAGGGCATGGTCACAAAGAGCATGGCCAGGACGATGCCGGGTTTGTCGTATAGGACGGATACGCCCCCCTGTTGCAGCCACGTCCCGAGAATGGTGGTCGGCCCATAAATGGCTGCGATCATTAAGCCGGTCACCAAGGTGGGAATCGCGAAGGGGAGATCGACCAGAGCATTGAGAAACCAGCGGCCAGGGAACTCGTAGCGCACCAGGACGATCGCGGAGAGGGTGCCGAAGATGGCGTTGATGACCGTCGTGATGAAGGCAGATTCCAGCGTCAAGATCAGGGCTGAGGAGGCTTGGGGTGTGCTGATGTCCTGGATGAAGTGGTCGATGCCTCCGACAAACGACTGATGGGCGATCGCCACGAGCGGAAAGAGGATGAGCAGGGCGACATAGCCGACAGCAGCGGAGCGGAGCGCAAGTTGAAGCAAGGTGTGGGTAGTCATGGTCTGTCGTTTATTTTCCGCGCGCCAGATCTTCGACGGTGCTGGTCCAGGCCCCGCGCGGGCCAAAGAGTTTAGTGCTGATCGTCTCCCATCCTCCCAGGTCTGCAATGGTAAAGAGCTTGGTGGGGAGGGGGAGCGCTGCGCCAGCCGATGGTTGTCCCGCAGCCTGACCGATCGGCCGGAATCCCAGTTCCGTAAAAGCTGCCTGGGCTTCTTCGCTATGGAGGAAGGCCACAAATGCTTCGGCTATATCCCGCACGTGATGCCGGTCCACATGTTTGTCGATGAGGGCAGCAGGGTTCTCGATCCAGACTGTTTCCTGAGGCACAATGAGTTCGTAGGGGCGGTGGCTCTTGATCCGTGGGAGCAACTCGTTCTCGTAGGTGACGATCACGTCTCCCACTCCTCGCTCGAAGGTCGTGACCGATTCGCGCCCGCTTTTGTCCATCACCTTCACGTTCTTCTGAATACGTTTCAACAGGCTTGTGGCAAAGGCCTCTGCCGATTCGGGGCTGGGCTTCTTTCCTGCTCCTGCCTGTTGCTCTGCCAGCTTCAGCCCTGCCCCATAGATGGCAACTACATCCCACATCGCGCCGCCTGAGGTCTTGGGATTGGGGTAGAGGACCTCCACGCCTGGCCTGGCGAGGTCTTCCCAGCCCTTGATTCCCTTCGGGTTTCCCTTCCGGACGCCGAGTGCGACGACCGAAGCGGAGACCATGCCTTTGTGGGGCCCTGTTCGCCAGTCGTGGGTAATCAAGCCAGCCTTGGTGATTTGATCGAGGTCCCCCTCCAGCGAGAGGACTGCCACGTCCGCATCGAACCCTCCGATGATCGCCCTGGCCTGGGCGCCGGAGGCTCCGTACGAACTCCTAACCCGAACCTCTTGTCCCGTCCGTTGTTTCCATTGCCGTTGGAAGGCAGGAATGATCGTGCGTTCGTAGGCTTCCTTCGGCACACTATAGCCAGCCAGCGTCAGTTCCCTGGTCTCTCCGGCCAGGACGGAGCCGGAGAAGATGATCCAGGCCAGCAACAGAGCAAAGAGGCTTGAGGCACCCATGAGGACGTTCCTTCTATGAGACGATGATGGTATATCAGCTCGCGCGTTTCGCTGGCCTGGCCATGGCAAACTGGCTCAGCGTGTAATGGTCCAAAATATCGGCGATAGCATTGCGCACCTCACCCATCGCATCTTGCAAGGGACAGTAGGGCTTCGACGCATAGGGGCAATCGCTGCATTTTTGATAGGCGGTTTTGCTCACGCAGGCAATTGGTGCGAGCGGCCCATCCAGGATGCGGATCACTTGACCCAGAGTGATTTCGTCCGGCGACTTGATCAACGTATAGCCGCCCTTGATGCCGCGGCGGCTCGCAAGCAATCCGGCGCGTTTCAGCGCGAGAAGGATCTGTTCCAAAAACTCCACAGGGATATGCTGGCGTGTAGCGATCTGCTGGCGCTGGAGCGTTTCCTTGCCATAGAACTGCGTGAGTTCCAGGAGGGCTCGAAGCCCATATTCGCTTTTTTTCGAGAGTTTCATCTCAGGACCACACAATATCGAGTGAGTCAGTCAACTTTCTTGGACAATAGATTATTGCAGCGGCCGCGTCAAGAGCTGGCAGGCAAACGAGTGTTGGCTGGTGCTTCACTCGTATATCCAGCTCGATTGGGCAAAGTGACAGGAGAATTTCGATGCAACTCCTTGAACATAGAGGGATTGTTTCTTGACAGCTTCCAGGCGTTCCTGTTAGCTTCTTCCCTCGCTTCCGGGTATTAACTCAGCAATTTCATGACCTCATAGGGCTGATTGTGACCTTCCAAGATCTCATCCTCACATTGCACCACTACTGGGCCGAGCAGGGCTGTGTCATCCATCAACCCTATGATCTGGAGATGGGAGCCGGCACCTTTCATCCCGCCACCTTCCTCAAGTCTCTTGGTCCGGAGCCCTGGAGGGCTGCCTATCCCCAGCCTTGTCGTCGTCCGACTGATGGACGATATGGCGAAAATCCCAATCGTATGCAGCATTACTATCAATATCAGGTCGTGCTGAAGCCGGCGCCTGACAACATTCAAGCGTTGTATCTGGAGAGTCTGGCCCAACTGGGAATCGACCCGAAACAGCATGACATCCGTTTCATCCAAGACGATTGGGAGTCTCCCACATTGGGCGCTTGGGGCCTGGGCTGGGAGGTGCGGCTGGACGGAATGGAGATCACCCAGTTCACCTACTTTCAGGAAATCGGCGGGATCGAGCTGAATCCCATTACGGTCGAGATCACTTATGGGACCGAGCGGATCGCGATGTATCTGCAACAGGTTAATAAAGTGTTCGACCTGGCTTGGAACGATTCCGTGTCCTACGGAGATATCCATCACGAAACCGAAGTGCAGTTCTCGACCTATAACTTCGAAGAAGGCGACGTGGCGATGCTTAAGGCCACGTTCCAATCATTCGAGGGAGAATGTCAGCGGCTGCTGGCGAATCGCGAGAAGCGGTTGACGCTTCCGGCCTACGAGTTCTGTATCAAGTCCTCGCACCTCTTTAATCTGCTGGATGCCCGCGGGGCGATCAGCGTGGCGGAACGGACCGGCTATATCGCCAGGGTCCGCGCCCTGGCGCGGCAATGTGCCGAACGCTATATCGAAGAGCGGGCCGCGATGGGCCATCCGTTGCTCAATCGCGTGATGGGGCCAGATGGCGCGAAGGTGTCAGGCTCCCGCGCGAAAACTGTGGCCCGCCGCTCATAGGAACTGCAGAAGGATCCATGCCAAAGACTCAGAAGCCTTCCCATCCCACTCCTTCCGTGAAGAAGGGGACGCGTTCTTCTTCAGCGACTGCTGCCGAATTGTTGTTGGAGATCGGCGTGGAAGAACTGCCCTATCAGTTCATTGCCCCAGCCCTGGCGACCCTTAAGGATTCGGCTGAGCAACTGTTCAACGATCAACGGCTTTCGTTTCAATCCATCCGCACCTTGGGCACCCCGCGACGCTTGACCTTGGTGGTCGAGGGCCTCGCACCCTTGCAGGCCTCGATGGTCAAGGAAGCGATGGGGCCTTCCAAGTCTGTGGCCTTCGATCCTGCTGGTCAGCCGACCAGAGCGGCGATGGGGTTTGCCGCAGGGCAGGGAGTCTCTGTCCAGGACCTGCAAGTTCGCCAGACGCCGAAGGGGGAATATCTCTTTGCGGTGAAGCAGGAAGAGGGGCGGCCCACGAAGGTGGTCCTGGAAGAGCTCCTTCCCCAGTTGATTGCGAAACTGACCTTCCCGAAAGCGATGAAGTGGAATAGCACTGGCGCCCGGTTCGCGCGTCCAGTGCGGTGGTTGGTGGCCTTATACGGAGGGGCTACGCTTCCGATTGCAGTAGTGGGGATTACCGCCGGTAACAAGACCGAAGGCCATCGCGTGTTAGGGAGCGCCAAGGGGCTGGTGGTGCGAGACGCCCAGTCCTATCTGAAGGGGCTAGAACGGCAGGGCGTCATGGCCGATCCGCAGCGCCGCCGTCACATGATCGAAGAACAGATCGCGGCCCTGTGCAAGGAGACCGGGTTTGTCTTGAATGTGGATGAGGACTTGCTGGATCAGGCGGTCTATACGACCGAATGTCCCAATGCCATTATCGGCTCCTTCAAGCCTGCCTATCTGGAAGTGCCTCAAGAGATTTTGATTACCTCGATGAAAGAACATCAGGGGTTCTTCTCCTTGCTGCACAAAGAGACAGGGAAGCTGGTCCCCCATTTCATCGCTGTGACCAACAATCGCGCCAAAGACATGGGATTGATTCGCGAAGGCAACGAGCGGGTTCTGGCTGCTCGTCTGTCCGATGCCAAGTTCTTTTTCGACGAGGACCGGAAGATCAAGCTTGCGGAGCGGGTGGCAAAACTGGCCGGGGTCACGTTCCACCAGAAGCTCGGCACGATGGAGAAGAAGCAGCAGCGGATCAGGAAGCTGGCCAGCTTCATCGCGTCGAGCTTGCGACCGCACGATGGTGAGTTGAAGCAGGCTTGTGAGAGGGCTGCGGATCTCTGCAAGGCCGACTTGCTCACCGGTGTGGTCGGTGAGTTCCCGGAACTGCAGGGCATCATGGGGGGCGAGTACGCCAAACATGATGGGGAATCAGAAACGGTCAGTCAGGCCATCCGTGAGCAGTATCTGCCGCGATCGATCGAAGGGGAGCTGCCCAAGACCACAGCAGGCCAAGTGCTGTCGCTGGCTGACCGGTTGGATTCAGTCGCGGCTTTCTTCTACGTGGGCCTTGTGCCGACCGGGTCGGAAGATCCCTTTGCCTTGCGTCGAAATGCCACGGCCATCGTCCGGATTATTCTGGAGAGCAAGCTACGTATCGACGTGGGGGGCTACGTCGATGCCGCGAGAAGCTTGGTTATCGCCGATGGCTTCAAGGGGGCTTCTGATTCCGAGCAAGAGGGCCGGCGTCGGATGACGGAATTCATTTTTGAGCGGGTTCGACATTACGCCAGGATCGTTCATGCCTTGCGGGATGACGTGATCGAAGCGGTGCTTAAACAGGCTCATGGCAAGGCGCTGGATCTCGTGGATCTCGTGCAGAGAATGAAGGCGTTGGAGTCCGTGACGACGAAGCCTGAGTTCGATCCCTTGATCGTCGGCTTCAAGCGGGCGCACCGGCTTGTCGAGAAGGAACAGTGGGATCGCAAACCGGTCGATACGGCGCGGTTCGAGAATCCGACTGAGTCGGCGCTCTATCAGGCGACGGTGGATGAACGGGAGAAGATGAAATCCGCGATGACTCGTGGGGACTATGGCCAGGCCCTGGATGCGCTGGTACGGATGAAGCCGGCCATCGATGCGTTTTTTGCCGCAGTTATGGTGAACGCCGAGGATCAGGCTGTCCGGAGCAACCGCTTGTCGCTGCTCCAGGACGTGGATGTTTTCTTCAACTCATTCGCGGACTTTTCGCAGATTGTGGTACAAGGGGGGTAGGGACAGGTGATCAGGAGAGTCCCCCGTGCTCGCGCAACGCGCGCCCTGAGAAGGGCCTTGTGGGACGCGCGCAGTCGGGGACTCTCCTGACGCCTGTTAGACAGAGAGACGAATTGGGTGGGGAATGGATCAACCATTGTCAGGCGATCAGCGTCAGGCGAGGCGCATCCGTCGGTTCACCACCTACGTGTCTCTTGTCATGATGGTTCTCTGCAATGCGATTGTGCTGGTCGGATTATGGGCCAGTGGGATCAATCTCGATGAACTGGCAGCGACCCCCGATGTATTCAACCCCAAACAAGATATTTGTTTGCGGCTCAGATGGCAGGCCCTCACAGGAGCATCTGACCCGGTGCCCTTCTGCTCGGAATGGATCAATCTTTCCGATCCTTCAGGCCAGACCCATCAGATTCAACGGGAGATCACGTTTCAGCAGGGGCCGGACGGGCAGTATTATGCGGACCAGCGCATTCACGCCGACTACCGGTTGCTCATATTGGTGATGTTTGTGGTGGCGGTCATTGCGTCCGGGCTGGTGGCGAAGTGGTATCTGGTCAGCCGGTATCGGCTGCGTCTCGAATCCGCCGCCGGTCCCGGGGCATCGCTCGTCCATTGAACTGAACTCAACGCGAAGGAGAGGGCAGCGTGGCAAAGAAATACGTGTACTACTTTGGCGATGGCAAAGCCGAAGGCGCATCCAACATGAAGGAGCTCCTGGGTGGGAAGGGCGCCGGGCTTGCCGAAATGACGAACCTCGGCATCTCCGTTCCGCCCGGCTTCACGATTTCCACCGAGGCCTGTGTTGAATATTACAAGAACGGGAAAAAGTATCCTCCCGGCATGTGGGACGACGCCTTGAAATCGCTGAAGCGGATCGAACGGTCGATGGGCATGGGGTTCGGCGATCCCGAGCGGCCCTTGCTGGTCTCGGTCCGGTCGGGCGCCAGGGCCTCGATGCCGGGCATGATGGATACGGTACTGAATGTCGGTCTCACGACCAAGACGGTCGAGGGGCTGGCGGCCAAGACCCGCAACGATCGGTTCGCCCAGGATAGCTATCGGCGGTTCGTCGCCATGTACGGCAGCATCGTCATGGGCGTGCCGCGCGAACATTTCGAAGCGATCCTCAAGTACAAGAAGGCTGAAGTTGGTGTGGCGCATGAGACCCATCTCGACGCGCGGCATCTGCGTGAGCTAGTGGCCAGTTTCAAGGCCCTCGTCAAGGAGGAAACCAAGAAAGAGTTCCCCGATGAGCCGCTGGAGCAGCTTCGCTTGGCGGTCAACGCCGTCTTTTCCTCCTGGTTCGGCGCGCGGGCGGTGACCTATCGGCGGCTCTACGGGATTCCCGATTCCTGGGGCACGGCCATCAATGTGGTGGCGATGGTCTTCGGCAACATGGGAGAGACGAGCGGAACCGGTGTGGCCTTTACGCGCGATCCGGCGTCCGGCGACAAGAACTTTTTCGGCGAATGTTTGATGAATGCCCAGGGCGAAGATGTGGTGGCCGGCATCAGGACTCCGCTTCCGGTGAATGCCCTCGCGAAGAATGTGCCGGAGGCCTACAAGGAGCTGGAGCACACCTATAAGAAGCTCGAAAAACATTACCGGGACATGCTCGATTTGGAGTTTACGATTCAAGAGGGCAAGCTCTATATGTTGCAGACCAGGGTCGGCAAACGGACCGGCATCGCTGCCGTGAAGATTGCCGTCGATATGGTCAGAGAAGGCCTGATCTCGAAGAAGGAAGCGGTGCAGCGGATCGGGCCTGAGCAGTTGTCGCAATATCTCTATCCAATTTTCGACACGAAAGAAGAGTCGAAGTCCAATCCGCTGGGGAAGGGGCTCCCGGCCGGACCTGGCGCGGCAGCCGGGAAGATCGCCCTTACGCCAGATAAGGCCGTTGAGATGAAAGCGGCCGGGATTCGCGTGGTCTTGGTCCGGCAGGAGACGAGCCCCGACGATATTCATGGCATGAATGCCGCGGCGGGATTTTTGACGGCGCGCGGTGGGATGACGTCCCACGCGGCGGTGGTTGCACGGCAAATGGGGAAGGTCTGTGTGGCCGGCTGCGATGCGGTGGAGGTGTTGGACGACGAGTCCGTTCGTATCGGAGCCAAGGTGTTCCGCGAGGGGGACTATCTCTCGATCAACGGCTCGACCGGCAATGTGTACGAGGGGGACCTGCCAGTCGTCGAATCAGAAATTATTCAAGTCATCCAGGGCAAGCTGGATGCGAAGAAGTCGGATAAGTACCAGCGGTTCGCCTTGATTCTGTCCTGGGCCGACAGCGTGCGGACGCTTCATGTTCGTGCTAATGCGGATGTGCCGGATCAGGCGAAAATCGCGCGGGGTTTTGGCGCCGAAGGAATTGGACTCTGTCGGACGGAACATATGTTCTTCGCCGAGGATCGCATCACGATCATGCAGAAGATGATTCTGGCGCGGACGAAAGAAGAGCGGGAAAAGTTCCTCGATCAACTCCTGCCGCTACAAAAACAGGATTTCATCGGGCTGTATCGCGAGATGGCCGGCTTCCCCGTCACCATTCGTTTGCTCGATCCTCCGCTGCATGAGTTTCTGCCGAAGCGTGAAGACTTGATGGTGGAGATCGCGCAGCTGGAGCTGACCGGGCGCGACGGAGCCAGGCTCGAAGAGAAGCGCCGGTTGCTGGCCCGCGTGGAGGAACTCCACGAGTTCAATCCCATGCTGGGGTTACGCGGCTGCCGGCTCGGGATTACGATGCCGGAGATTACTCGCATGCAGGCGCGGGCCATCATGGAAGCCGCCTGCGAGCTGGCCAAGGAAGGGAAGAAGATCGTCCCGGAGATCATGATCCCGCTGGTGGGGATGGTCTCGGAAATGAAAGCGCAGAAAGATTTGGTTCGCGAAGTGGCGCAGGAGACGATGAAGCGGTACAACGTGAAGCTTTCCTATCTCGTGGGTACGATGATCGAACTGCCTCGTGCCGCCGTGACGGCGGATCGCATCGCGACCGAGGCGGAGTTCTTTTCCTTCGGCACGAACGATCTCACCCAAACCACGTTCGGGTTCTCCCGCGACGATGCGGCGAAGTTTATCGATTTCTATCGAACCGCCAATATCATGGACGCGGATCCCTTTGCGACGCTCGATCGGGAAGGGGTGGGGGCCTTGATGAAACAGGCCATCATCGGGGGCCGGAAGACACGCCCAGGGATCAAGCTCGGCATCTGCGGTGAACATGGAGGCGATCCCAGCTCCGTCGAGTTCTGCCATGAGCTCGGCCTAGACTATGTGAGCTGCTCGCCCTATCGTGTCGCCATTGCGAGGCTGGCTGCGGCCCATGCAGCCTTGGCCGAAGAAGAATCGAATAGTACAGCCCCCAAGCGCAAGGCCTCAGGGGCTCGTGCGAAGGCAAAGAAGACCGCAAAGGCGGCGACGAACTCGAAGACGAAGGCCGCCAAGATTGCCAAACCGAAGTCGGCTCCTCGCAGCCGATCGCGTGTCACGCGCAAGGAACGGTGACTGCTACCTCCACGCATCTCCACTTCATGACCCTGGCGCTTCGTCTCGCGGCGAAGGGCCTGGGCAAGACCAGCCCGAATCCCATGGTCGGTTCCCTTGTGGTCAAGAACGGCCGCATTGTCGGACAAGGCTATCACCAGGGTCCGGGACAGCCCCACGCAGAAATTCTTGCCCTCAAGCAAGCAGGGTTGCGCGCCAAGGGCGCGACCCTCTATGTCACGCTCGAACCCTGTTGCCACCTCCTGAAGCGAACCCCTCCTTGCGTGCCGACTGTTATTCAGTCAGGTGTGCGAGAGGTGGTGGTGGCGATGACCGATCCGAATCCTCTGGTGAAGGGCCGCGGCGTGGCCGCCTTGCGCAAGGCTGGCATTGCTGTGACGACCGGGATTGCGCGCGAGGCAGCCGCAGAGTTGAATCGCGCCTATCTCCATTGGGTCACGACGGGCCGTCCCTATGTGATTCTCAAAGCTGGCATGACGTTGGACGGGAAGGTGGCGACGGCGCAGGGAGAGTCGCAATGGATTACGGGACCGCTCGCAAGACGCGCTGTCCACCGGCTGCGGAGTCAGGTGGATGCGGTGCTTGTCGGAGTCGGCACAGTGCTCAAGGATAATTCCTCGTTGACAGCGCGATTGTCCGACCGTCCACTCAAGCTGGCGCCGAAGCAACCGTTGCGTGTCGTGCTCGATAGCCGACTGAGGACAAAGCCGAAGGCGAAGATCTGCGCCAAGCAGGATGTGGCGAAGACCTTGATTGCCACCACGAGTCGTGCGGCTACATCACGGCGCCGGCTCTTGGCGCTGGCAGGGGTGGAAGTCGTCTCCCTCTCGACGAAGAATGGGCATGTGTCGTTTCCTGCTCTGCTGACGCTCTTGGGCAAGCGGGGAGTCACCTCTCTGCTTATCGAGGGGGGCAGCACCGTCAATGCCGCAGCGTTACGGGCTAAACTGGTCAATCACGTGTTGCTCTATCTCGCGCCGACTCTGATGGGAGGGCAGGATGCCAAGGCCATGATCGGCGGCCGCAGCCCGAAACGCTTGGCTCAGGCATTGGCCTTACATCACGTCACGGTTCGCCGTATCGGGGACGATGTGGTTGTGGAAGGAGATCTGTGATGAGCCGGCTCCTCTCGGGCATTTCCCCCGTTACCCTTGCGGCTGTCGTCCCAGACCGGGATGCTGCGTGGTATCCTACCGAGCCAGCGGATTCTGAAAATTCAAAATAAGATCCGTCGCGTATCTCTTCTCGCAATCGGTCAACGAGGCTTTGACCAGTCCGCTGCGAAATGACGCATCGATGTTAAGCCATTTTCCTGCAAGCTCAGCGGGGACCTGTGCCTTTTCAAGGGCCTGTTTCAGCAAGGTTTGCCGCAAGTCGAACATTTCTTCGGTGATATACATATGTTTGTGAGTAGGAGCGGGGAATTTGCCACTATAGACTTCCGGGCCGCCCATGGCGCAGGTCATGAAATCAGTTTGTTGGGATTCGATGACATTTTGCGGCATGCCATGAAAATACTGCCCAAGCCAGGGGTGTGCGTAGAGTATGTCGTAGAATATTTTGTGAACCTTTTCGAGCGTGGGTTTGCCGCCGACGGCATGGTATAAGGTCGGGTATTTTTCTTCGCTCATAACTAGCGCTCCGTTTGTCTGGTTGAGAGATGGTCCACTGACGTCAGTGGACCATTAGGGTTGTTCTGTAATGAAGTATAATCGATTTCTGCAAGAAATTAAGTGGCGGTTATTCAATTTTGTTGGAGGTATTGGTTCATTGCTCTATTTTGGCGCACGCACCAATGGCAGGCTGTCCTTCGGAGGTCTTGTGTTGCCGCCGTGTGAAGCTTCGGTGCGACAGGCACGTTTGCGTCAATATCCCACGCAGTTTTTTCGCGCCTGTCTCGCCATCCATATTCGAAGGCAGCGATCATGATTCCCGCGTGGTTTTTTCCGCTCAGATTCGGCGCACTCTGGCTAGCTTGCGTGATCGGGCTGAGTGTGGCGGTAGATTCACGCCCGGCCCATTCGGAAACCTGCTCCTTACCGTCCCTCCATGCGGGGGTAGCCTTTCCGGTTGAACTGGTTGAGGCGGACTGGGTCTGCAAGCTGCAACCGATCATCAGTAACTACACGACGGCGAATAAGCTGGGCCCGGTGCGCACTTCGTTGTCTGAATCGGTCTATCTCCATCTCTTGGATCGTCCACCCATGACCGCGTCCCTGATCAATCGCCTCGGCATCGCACCCTATCAATCGGAGCCGCGTGGTTCCGTGCGTTATTGGGGCAATGATGGCGAGGGGACAGAGGGCATCGTCCAGCTCGTCTATCAGGACCGCACCAGCCGGATCTATTACCTGGAAGGATCGCACCACAGCCGCCTCCTTCCGCACATTGCCGGGAAGGCCGTGGTGTTGCTCAGGATGAATCAGGTGGCGGACTCGAGTGGAGCCGAGGCGATGGACAGCACGTTCGTCTATTACACGAGATTGGACAATCGCCTGTTGTCAGGCCTCGTGTCGCTGTTTCGTCCGCTCGTCGGCAGTACGGTGACGAAAAAGATGGTGAAGGGGGTCGATTCTGTCAACCGTTTGAGTCTGGCGATGCAGCAACAGCCTGATCGAGTATTGTCCGAGGCGGCGAAGCCTCCGGCCTTTACCTTTGATGAGATGGCCTTTTTGCAACAGACGGTCGAGCACCGGTCTCATCCCATCGACACGGCCCCAGCGAAGACGGTGGCGCCATGACAACGTCACGCAGCTTCACCTTGCTCTGCACCGTCGGCGTCTTTTGCTTTATCAGCTACAACATGGTCCGGATGCCGGTGTTGGCTCTGTTTGCAGAGTCGCTGGGGGCCAGCCCTGAACGGATTGGGCTCATCGTGTCGGTCTCGACCCTCACGGGGGTCTTTCTCAAATTACCGTCCGGTGCATTGTCCGATATCTATGGCAGACGGTATCTCTTGCAGATCGGCGTGGTCGCCTTCGGGCTCCCGCCCTTTCTCTATCCCTGGGTGACAGACCTCGATACCTTGACCGGTTTGCGCATGTTTCATGGACTGGCCACCGCCATCTTCGCCCCGAGCGCTCTGGCGACCGTGGCAGATCTCTATCGGGAACGGCGGGGCGCCGCGCTCGGCACCTACACGGCTTCGACGCAATTCGGCGCCTTGCTCGGCCCCTTCGTCGGCGGCTACCTGATCTATGCGGCAGGATTCTCTACGGCTTTCCTGACGGCAGGCCTCTTCGGCTGCACCGCCATTGTCATTTTCTATAGCATGCACCTCACGCCGCCGCCCCCTCGTGCGCAGAAGAAGGGGCTGGCTCCGTTGCTGGCGGAGATGTGGAAGGGCTTCCTGGTGGTGGCCAAGAACCGTACGGTCCTCGTGACCAGCTCAACCGACGCAGCCAAGATGATTGCGAACGGGGCCTTAATGGCCTTCCTCCCTCTCTATGGCATTTCGGTGGGATTGAATCCTGGGGAGGTCGGGCTGCTCTTTACGGTCCAGGCCCTCACGTCGCTCGTGTCCAAGCCGATTATGGGACGGGTGTCCGATCGCGTCGGACGGCAGCCGCTCATCGTCATTGGCCTCGTGATCTGTGCTGCGACCTTCGTCTGCATTCCCCAGGTGTCGATGTTCTGGCTGCTTTTGTTGCTTTCGGCTGGCTTCGGATTCGGCGAAGCCGTCGTCTCCTCCTCCTCGTCTGCGCTGGTCGCGGACAGTTCCGAGTTCAAGACGCTCGGGGCTGGGATGGGGATGCAGGGGACGATTGGAGACATCGGCCATGCCAGCGGGCCGCTTCTGGCAGGGGTCCTCATCGCGCATTTGAACTATGCCAACGCCTTTGCCATTATCGCGGGATTGCAGCTGGCCGCGGCCTCGTTGTTCTGGATAACGGTGAGACGGGCGTAGGGTCAGTGGGATATAATGAGCCGATGATGAAAACCATTGCGACAGAGAATATCGTGATCGGCACCTTGGCCGGCATCGGCTTGCTGGTGCTGATTGTTTTGTTCGTCTATGTCGTGAAACGGCTTATGAGGGACGAGTAATGTTTACAGGCATTGTTGAAGAGCTCGGCGCCATTATCTCGATCGATAAGACGCTTGCAGGAACGAGGCTGACGATTCTGGCCTCAACCGTGATGGGTGATCTCAAAATCGGGGACAGTGTCAGCGTTAACGGCACCTGTCTGACCGTGGTGAGTAAGAGTGAGCACAATTTTTCCGTGGAGGTCTCTCCTGAAACCCTCTCCGTCACGACTCTCGGGCTGCTCACGGCCGGATCGCCGCTGAACCTGGAACGGGCGATGAAGCTTAACGAACGGCTGGGCGGGCACCTGGTGTCCGGCCACGTAGACGGCATCGGCACGGTGCGCAGCCGCCAGCAGGATGGAAATGCCATCCTGTTCACGATCGAAGCCCCGCCGGAGATTCTGCGCCACTGCATCGTGAAGGGGTCTGTCACGGTCGACGGCATCAGTTTGACGATCAATCAGGTGACAGATCGTGGCTTCTCCGTCGCGATTATTCCGCACACGGCGAAGGTTACCAGCTTGGGCCTCAAGCAAGTGGGCGACCAGGTCAATCTCGAATCGGACCTGATCGGGAAATACGTCGAACGGTTATTGCAAGAAAGGGCGCAGCTCCCTGCCAAGCCGACGCCTGTGATTGATAAAGATTATCTCCAGAAGCGCGGACTCCTCTGACAGGATGTTCCAAAAGTCCGCCAGCGTCGTTCTCGGCTCATCGAAATCCTCAATGTGCCACGAGGGTACGCCTCCGGTTTCGACTCGCCTGCGGTCTTGCTGGACGAACTTTTTAAGCATCCTGTGTAGAGTTGTGCGATTGGCTTAGACAATGCAGACCAGTGAAATTCCGTTGAGCTGAAATGGTTCACGATGGCACAAAAGAATTCGATATCGTCTAAACGTTTCACGGTGGATCGACTGCTGTCGAAACTTGGTATTGCCTCTCGTGGCACGAGCCAGGACTGGGTTCGTGCAGGACGAGTCCAGGTCAACGGGCGAGTCATTCGAGATCCGGCCACCTGGGTTTTGTGGCCGAAAGACGCCCTTTCGGTTGATGATAAGCCGATTAAAGATTCGGCCAAACGATTTATCCTCTTTCATAAACCCAAGGGGGTCATCACGACGCACAGTGATGAAAAGGACCGGAAGACGATCTTCGATGTCTTGCCGGCGAACCTGGGTTATCTGCATGCAGTCGGGAGACTCGATCAAGCGACCAGCGGGCTTCTGCTGCTCACCAACGATTCGGTCCTGTCGAGCTATCTCACCGATCCTGGCCATAAAGTGATGAGGACCTACCTGGTCTCTGTGCGGGGAGAATTCACCGAGGACCAAGCCAAAGAGGCCACAGTCGGCGTGGTCGAAGAAGGCGAGCGTCTTCAGTGCCACAGCGTGAAGATTCAGAAGAGTTCCGGCCGCGAATCACATCTGGAAGTGGTGTTGGTCCAGGGGAAGAACCGTGAAATCAGGCGGCTGTTTAAGTCCTTGGGGCATGAAGTGACCAGGCTCAGGCGCATTCAATACGGTCCCTTTAAGTTGGAAGAACTCCCTCCCGGTGCCTGGCGCGAGATCCCGATCGCGGACGTGAGAAAGACGCTCAGGCTGTGAGCAGCTCATTTGTGGTCTGTCTGATTCATCTGGTCTCTCCTGTGAGTCGGGCTCAGCCACATAAGCAAGGCAAGTCAAACAAGTCCGCGCACCTAGCCGGTCCTCACGATTCAGGGGTATTGAGAGCGCCGGTTATCTGCAGCCGTTTGTGAGGGGAGAGGTAAATGTGTCAGGACTATTTTCTTGGAGAGTGGAAATTTTTCAGGACGGGAGTCTAATTCTCACGGATGAAACAAGGAGTTGAACTTATGCGCCAACTTGTACTGAGTGTATTGTTGTTCGTCTTGTGGGCACCCTCCGCGTTTGCAGGCCTGTGTAAGCCCGGTAATATCGAAAGCCGGCATATTCAAGAGGCGGAAAACCTCGAGCTGGAAAACTTTGCGACGGCGGTGTCGCCATTGGGCGGCACCGCCGATTATGTTGGCAGCCGGACTTACAACGCCCATGTTCTCGCGTGTAACCGCAAGCGCGATACGATGGGCAAGAAGATCGAGAAGGAGATCGGCTCCGATCACGTCTTTGAGGGCAGTCTTGGCGCACGATTGGTGAAGGGGCACTACAATTATTTCGGTAATGTCATCACTCAGCAGAAGTACATGTATCGGCTCGAACGGGCAAACGGGAGCTGGATTGTCACGATTCCAGCCGAGTTTCATTTTCCGGAGTTGAAGCTGACCAAGTATCTCGATATCACGATGCCCTTGGCGGAGCGGCTTGGAATCGACGCCACGGTTTGCGCGACCACGGTCAAGAGCAAGGGAAAGACGACGCGCGGCCTGGTCCCTAAGAGCGTGAGTAATGGCATTTGGGTCTTTGACACATGCCGAGTTGATCGCGACGAGAGTTTTACCGTTAACGGCCAGAGCAAAGACATCAAAGACTGGTACATGGAGTATTGGAAAGAACTGATTCAAACCCATTGGAGCCGAGCCGGATTCGAACTTCGATTTCAGGTTGTCAACCTTGGAGAGGTTGCCGCCGGCGATCTCGCGACCTACAACAAGGAGGGAATCGTCTGGCACGTGCGCCTGAATATGAATGCCAATGTTATTCCGCGTTACAAATCCAATCCTCTCTTTCTCCATCCGATCTATTCCGGCATCGACCCGGCCGGCGTCGTCCACGAATTTGGCCATGTTCTAGGACTTGACGATGAGTATCCCTCCACGGAATGCGTCCCGCTCGGTGGCGCGGACTATATTATGTGCGACGCGTTCTCTTTGGGCGGGGACAATCAGAAGGGGGTCTATCCATGGATTGTTACCAGACGATATACGGTTGGGAAAGCCTTGTAAGGATTTGTGGGTGACAAGGTAGCGGGTAGGGCCGCGTGCTTTGGTTTGCAGGCGTGTTGTCAAACCGTTTGTCTTTTCGGTGAGTTTCTCGAACGGTTCGTCGCGGTAAAGAAAAGAGGGCAGCATCTGTCAAGGCAGGTGTTGCCCTCTTTTGCGCAGAGCATCCGTCAGATATCTCCAATTGTTCGTGACAGAAAGTGCGGGTGGAGGGGGCTACCTTGGAGGAAAGACTATCGAGTCCTCAATCTCTTCAAGCGAGGCGACCGGCTCAAATGAGTGAATAGTCATGCCGGTCCCCGAACTCATGTCGAGGGACTCTCACCTGCCGCATTCGATCGGCAGGCGAGAGTCTGGCTCTTGCCCTCGCTTAACTCTGCCAGTTCGCCCTGAGCAGGTCTTCGCTCTCTTCGTAACGACAGGTGAAGGTGC
The DNA here is from genome assembly GCA_026387665.1 of Nitrospirota bacterium. Taxonomy (NCBI): domain Bacteria; kingdom Pseudomonadati; phylum Nitrospirota; species Nitrospirota bacterium. The sequence continues at coordinate 419,724 of JAPLLG010000003.1, read as the reverse complement.
CGCGATGGGCGTGATGGAGCGCCTCGCCGATGCGCCGTGCGAGATGGGGGTCGGTCGTGGTGATGATTACCCCGACGGGTGCTTCGGTTTGGTCCTTGATCGTGATAATGCGAGCCAGAGGATGTTCAGCTTTGACACGGGCCTCTTCATTGCGGGCGAGTCCGAGAACCTCGTCCCGATGCGAGGCGACAAACTCACCTGTGAGCAGCAGCACTCCGCTGGGCGCGCCATCCTGTATCCGTTCACAAGCAGGGCACACGAGGTCGTGACTCTTTGCTGGGGCAGGGTCCCATGTCCACCGCCCTTTGTGGTAGACCGCTTTGCACTCACGACACACCGACGGTTCCTGGAGCTTTCCCTTCGCCTTGTATGGATCGTGCATCCGCGCTCGAACCGATCGATCTTTGCTGTCCCGGGGAAGATGTGACGTCGACATAACAGCTCCTTTACTCCATCAGGTAAGAAACCTCTGATTATCCTGTCAGGGAGAGAAGCTCTCCCCATGTCCTTCCTGCACCGCTCCAACAGGATGCCAAATCTGCACGTAAAATGCCACAGGCAGAAGGATGCAGAGGGGAATCAATTCTGCCGAAACCATGGATGCCCCCCAAGAGGCTGTGCTGTTATTCGTCACGACCAAACGGAGGTCCTGTCTCCTAATGCCTCAGTTGGAGTGGTGTGCCGTGGCAAGCGCCAGTCATCTATCTCCAGCCGTTCATGACGGAAGGCGCGGGAGGAGGCTACCTTGGAGGGAAGACTGCCGAGCTCGCCATTACTTCAATCGAGGCGACCGGCTCCAATAGCCAAGTCTGGTCCAGAATCCATGTCCTTTAATTTGTTAGCCCGCATGTACGTTGGATTTGCCAAGGTTGCATACCGAGCAAAGGGTTTGCAGATTCCCTAGAACCGTTTCGCCGCCTTTACTCCATGGGACTATGTGGTCAACGTGAAGTTCAGTGTTGGGAGTGAGGGCTGGACTTGCACCGCAGGCACAACAGGTAAAGCGGTCACGTTGAAGCACATGCCAGCGAAGGCGAAGCGAAGGGCCTCGGCCTGTTGTGCGGCGGGTAGCTTCTCCGTCAGGCTGAACTGCCGGTGATTCGACGCCACTTCCGTTGGCATAATTAACGAACGCTTCCAGCGACGCAGTCCAAGAGCCAAACCGCCGGTTGTATGGGGTTTGAGAGATCGTGGACGGAGGGGATGATAACTCGCTACGTCGTGGCTGCCGACCTAGATGCTGCCAAAGTATAAGCAGGTTCTCGAATAGACGCTCGTCTGAAATATCAACTTCGTTGGATAGGGAAAGGCCTGCGACGCCAAGGGCGTTATTCCACGAGCCAAACCTCCGAATGACTGTGCTGCAGTCAAACGTGCCAAGGGCACCATACTTCTTTTGGGGCACTGTGCCAGAATTCAGTGATCGTGCAACTCGTTGTAAATCGGCGATCAACTCATCGTCAGAAACCGGAGCGCCTGAAACGCGAGATAATTTGAAGATCGGTTTTGTCATGTGTGGTTCCGTATAAGATATCAATTGCATTGTGATGCGGGGTAAGCCTCCTGAGGCGTCTCATTTTTCTTATTGAACGAAACCAAACAGGCCAGACCAACCAGACCAACCAGAAGAACCGTACTTAAAAATTCCCTGCCTGCACCACATCATCGAGGCTATTGATGTCGAGCCAGTGACCCGCTGTGTAGAGCACGCGGATCGGATAGTCGCGTGTTAACAATTCTTGGATGAGCTGGGGGATGGCGGCTTTGCGGTTGGCCGGTTTGGCCAGCATCTCTGCAATGATGCCAGTGATGAGCGTGGTTGCGCCAGGCGAGACTTTGAGGAATCCCATCCAGACCCCGTGGATGGAGTCTTGGGGAAGCGTGGCTCCCAATTGCTTGAGATAGATCTTGGCGTTGAAGGCTTTTCTCGAATTGGGGATGGTGCATTCGGCAAACCCGCCGAGGCGGGCATAGCTGCTCTGCTCCTGCCAGTTGCTGTCGACGAAAATTACACAGTCATCATTTTCCTGACAGAGAGACTGGGGGATGTATTTGTTGAACAGGACGTCCCCGTAGGAAATGATCGTGCTTTGCGCCGGTCCTTTTCTGGATTGGAGGGCCTTGAGCAGGGAATCCAGTTCGCCTGTGTCCGCAAAGTCGTTGTTGTCGACATAGGTCAGGTTGGGCAGATTGACGGCTTCTTTCTTGTACCCGCGCACGACCACGATATCCTTGATCCCCACGGCATTGTAGGCATCCACGATGTGGGAGAGGATTGGCGCGCCCTGGATCTTGACCATCGTTTTGGGCTGCTGTTCGGTGAGTGCTCCCAGCTCCTTTCCTCGGGAGGCGGCTAGCACAATGGCGCAGGTGTCTTCGGCGCCTTTAGGAAGGTAGCGGTCTTCTGCTTCTTGGAGTTCTGCGGCGTTTTGCAGGCGGAAGATTTCTGAGACCGGCGCGACTTTGTCTTCGATGGAGAGCAGGTGCTCCTGTTCCTTGAGGGTCTTCGCGGTTTTCTGCATGGCGGTTACAGAGGCCCGGAGCATGTGGTTGGCCCAAATCACGATTGAAAAGCCCTGTTGGCGAAACACCTCCGTGGGCGTGGCGTAGTATTTTGTCGGCACGATTACGACCGGGCAGCGATTGCCCCATTCCTGTTTGAAGGTCAGGATCTCGTCCGGCACGGAGAGGGCGCTGTGGATGAGAATGCCGTCCGCTCCCGCCTGATGATAGGCTTCGGCGCGACGCAGGGCCTCCGCCAGGCCCCACCCGCAGATGAAGGCCTCTACTCTGGCAATAATGGAAAAGTCCGGATCGGTCTGCGCGTCTTTGCCTGCCTTGATTTTGCCGCAGAACTCCTGCATATCCGCCATGGGCTGGGCGCCGCCCTTGATGAAGCTATTGGTCTTGGGGAAGAGTTTGTCCTCAATGCAAACCGCAGCGATCTTGCGTTGTTCCAGCTTGCGGACCAGCCGCTGCATATTATTGAAGTTGCCGTAGCCCGTATCACCATCGAGGAGGATGGGAATTGTGGCCGCATCGGCCATGAATTCCAGATTTTCCAGGACTTGAGTCCAGCTGGCTTCGTTGTTGTCCCGGACGCCGAATTGGGCTGAGATGGACAGGCCACTGGCCCAGATACCCTTAAAACCCGCCTCTTGGACGATTTTGGCACTGAGGCCGTTGTGGGCTTCACAGATAAATTCCAGCTGCTCCGATAAGAGGAGCCTTCTAAATTGACGTGCTGCGGTGATACCTGTGATCGAACTCATGGATTTCCTTCCTTGTTCCGCCGTCTGCACTCGCTCGTGGTGAAGAATACCGGTTTCCTCAGGAGAAATCACCTTGTCTTTCTGGGCGGGTGAAAGGTACGGGGTGAAAGGTGAATCCTGATGGGGGAGCCGATGGCGACAGAGGCGGTCGTCCTCTCGCATAGGTGTGCGAGCAGTGGATGCGATGGTGGCCTGTGGGGAAAAATACTTCTCGCATGTCAATGCGCTTTTTTGTTCATTGAGTTTCTGTTGGGCAGTCATCGGTAATATGGCTCCACTTACTGAGTGCAGATGGCACTAACGCATAGCTTCCCCAACTTCTGTGGACAACCCTGTGTACAGAAGGATGGTAGATGTTGAAACGGCTTGTACAGAGAGACTTCTCAGCTCATTGCCTGAAAATTAGGCATTGTATCTCGTCAAATACACCTACAACATTTAGGGGCTTGACCAATGAATATTCCACTTTTCCACAAGGCGTGATTTTTTTTGGCGATGATCGGGCGACTTTTCACTTGAAGTGCACCCTCGAATGAGGGGTGCAGGGAAATGTCGCACTTATGCACAGGCTGGCGAGATGTCGGTTGATTCAACAACTAAGAAATTGCCCTATATTCTATTGATTACTCTTATCTACCACGGTGAGCTGGTGTGTGGTTACACTGCTCATAATGTCTTTTGGCGAGACCGCGAGTGCCTGTTGTCGGTGGTCCGACAGAGATAAGCTGGCTTCGCATTTTCAGAAGAGAGTTGCGTGGTCTGTGCGGGGATGAGATTCTGGTTTCCATAGTTTAGAGGAGGGTCTTTATGTCGATGCCTGCGGAGTTATCGAATGAGGAGGTTCAGGCTGCTTGGGTCAAATTGACCGAAGAGGTCCGGACGGGCGTGTTGCTGACGCTCAGAAACGGGCGGCCGTTCGGGTCGCATGTGCCCTATGTCTTCGGCGAAGACTGGACGCGGGCTTACATTCATGTGAGCCGCTTGGCGTTGCACACCGAACATCTGTTACTCGATTCTCGCGTGGGACTGTTTGTCTCGGAGCCGGATGGACCGGAGAAAAATCCTTTGGCCCTGCGGCGGATGAATCTTCAGGGTGAGGCGGTGCTGCTGAAGGCTGATGCACCGATCTATGCTGATGTGAAGGAACGGTATCTGGCTCGCTTCCCCCAATCGGCCATGGTGTTTGGCTTTGCGGACTTTTCACTCTGGGAACTGCGGCTACAGGACGCGCATCTGGTTCTGGGATTCGGGAAGGCCTATTTCGCTAATGAGGCGAGTCCTCTTGCCTGGACGCATCAGAAGCCGGAACAAAAGCCCAGCACGAAGAACTAGATGGCTAGGGGAGCGGTTCAGCGTTAGGGTTCGTTCCGTGCCGAGGACCGGTAGGCGAAATAGAGTGCGATGGCGCCTCCGACGGCGATGAGCAGGCCCGCGCCGAATCTGGCGGGAAAGCTCAGGGGGCCGATGTAACGGTGGTAGAGGAGGGGCAGCAGAATCGAGGCAATCAGGGCCAGGGCAAGGCCCAGCATGTGACGCTTGAGGTAGATCGGTTCGCCTGGTTTACGCTTCATGCCGGTTGTATCAATCTTCGATCGTCGAGATATCGCCAGGATCTTGTCCGAGCTCTTTGGCTTTGAGTACCCGCCGCATGATTTTGCCTGACCGGGTCTTGGGGAGTGAGGACACGATGTCGATTTCAGACGGTACGCCGATTTTCCCCAGTTCCTTCATCACTTGGTCCTTGATCGACTGAATCAGGGCTTGGCTCTCGACTTCTCCCTGTTTCAAAATGATGAAGGCCTTGATGGACTCGCCGACGAGTTTGTGCGGCTTGCCGATCACCGCGGCTTCCGCCACGGCATGGTGGCTGACCAGCGCACTCTCGACTTCGGCGGTGCCAAGCCGGTTGCCGGCCACTTTAATCACGTCATCCGCGCGGCCCATGAACCAGAGATACCCGTCTTCATCCTTGTGGCAGATGTCGCCCGCTGTGTAGCAGTTCGGGATCGTGTTCCAATAGGTCTTGTACCGTTCCGGATCTTTGTAGATGGTGCGCATCATCGCGGGCCAGGGTTTCTTGATCACGGCAAAGCCGCCGGTGTTGGCCGGGAGGCTGTTGCCTGCGCTGTCTACCACATCGGCTTCGATGCCGAGGAAGGCTCTGGTGGCGGATCCTGGCTTTAAGGGAACAGTCGGCAGAGGGGTAATCATGATGGAGCCTGTTTCGGTCTGCCACCAGGTGTCCATAATCGGTTTATCCTCACCGGTCGCGCGGTGAAACCATTCCCAGGCCTCAGGGTTGATCGGCTCGCCCACGCTGCCCAGGATGCGGAGGGTGGAGAGATCGTATTTCTTGGGCCAGTCTTCCCCGTAGCGCATGAGTAGACGAATGGCGGTGGGGGTCGTGTAGAAAATCGAGACGCCGTACCGTTCGATGAGATCCCACCAGCGGCCCGGATTCGGATAGTCCGGCTTGCCCTCGGCTGTAAGGATCGTCGCGCCGTTCAGGAGCGGACCATAGACAATGTAACTGTGGCCTGTGACCCAGCCTGGGTCTGCGACGCAGAAGTAGACGTCGTCTTCTTTCAGATCGAAGACGTATTTCGTGGTGATGTAGGTCCCGACCATGTAGCCGCCGTGGACATGGACCACGCCCTTCGGTTTTCCGGTGGTGCCGGAGGTATAGAGGATGTAGAGGGGATGTTCCGCATCCAGATGCTCAGCCTCGCAGACCGCCTTCTCCGCCTTTAGCCAGTCGTGCCAATCGATTTCCTTTGGTGTGGCTAAGGTCACGCCAGGGGTCTGACGCCGCAAGACCACGACATGTTCGACGGTGGGGGAATTGGCGACGGCTTGGTCGACCACCGATTTGAGGTTGAGGACCTTGCCCCGGTCGAACCCGACGTCGGCTGTAATAACCAGCTTGGCTTCGGCGTCCTGAATGCGGTTTGCGAGGGCCGGGGCGCTGAATCCGGAGTAGACCACACTATGAATAACGCCGATGCGGGCGCAGGCGAGCATGGCGACGATTTGTTCCGGCACTTTCGGCAGGTAGATCGTGACCCGGTCGCCCTTTGTGAGCCCCAGTTTCTTGAGCCCATTGGCGCAACGATTGACCTGCCGGTAGAGTTCGCCGTAGGTGATGACCCGTTCCTGGTCGTTTTCGCCGACCCAGATGATGGCGACTTTGTTCTTGCGCCAGGTTTTGACGTGACGGTCCAGGCAGTTATAGGCAATGTTGCAGGTGGCGCCGACGAACCACTTGGCCCAGGGATAGTTCCATTCCAGGACCTTGGTCCAGGGGGAGAACCATTCCAGTTCCTTGGCGACGTTGCTCCAGAAGCCTTCAGGATCGGCAATCGATTGTTTGTAGGCGCTCTCGTAGTCCTGAATATAGGCTGCGGCTTTGGTCTGAGCGGATGGCTGATAGACGCGGCTTTCCTTCAGGAGAGTGTCGATGTTCTCTGACATGTGGCAATGGCTCCTTTAGCAGGATGCTGAAAAAGTCCGCCAGCATCGTTCTCGGCTCATCGAAATCCTCAACGTACCCCTGAGGGTCCGCCTCCGGTTTCGACTCGCCGGCGGCCTTGCCGGACGGCCTTTTTGAGCATCCGCGTTGGTGTTCTGTTCTTGCTCCACCCGTGCAGTGTATCGAAGTTTTGCTGGCGCAAACAAAATAGTTTTTTGCAGCCTGCTAGGTCAAGGGCAAGAGCCTCGATATTATGCTGGAGGGCCAGGGAATAACTCAACTGTGGCGCTGGGGTGAGCTTCAGTTTGCCGTTTCTTGACAGTCGCTCAGAGGCGAGAGTAGGCTGAATTTATTCCAGACCACACAACGAGGCCGGTTCAACTTTATGCTGCCGATCCTGTCCCGATCATCTTTCCTCCTCGTGCTGCTCGCCTCCTCACTGATCGCGCTGCTCGGTCCTTCATTCGTGTTTGCCCAAGTGGGGAAGCCGGAAGGGCTATATTACAAGTCCTGGGCCATTGTGATCGGGGTGGAGAATTATCTCCTGGCTCCGAAAATCCCCGGTGCGATTGAGGATGCCAAGGCTGTGGCTCAAACCTTCCGCCAGTTGGGATTCGATGAGGTCGTCGAACTCTATGACAAGGATGTGAGTTTTCGCCGCCTGCAGCAGACCCTCTCGGATTTCTTGCCCCGCAAGGTCGGCCGGTACGATCGGCTCGTGCTCTATTTCGTTGGCCATGCCGGCGTTACGCAGGATCTTGCCGGGAAGGAGCTGGGCTATCTCGTTCCTTGGGATGCGCAGATCGGGAACGTGTCCAAGTCTGTGACGTTTGAACAGTTGAAAGAGTTCAGTCGACGGAGCGCCTCCAAGCATACCCTCTTCCTCGTGAATGCCGCAGTGCGAGGGTGGGAGGTGAGTGCCGCTCAGCCCCTCTCTCTCGAAGGACGATTGGCCCCGGAAGAGGATACGGATCGGCGAGCCGTGCAAGTGTTGACGGCGGGCGATAAGGGCGAGTCTTTGAGTCAAGAGGATGGGAAGAGTCTCTTTGTGCAGATGTTAGTGAAGGGGCTGGCTGGCCAGGCGGATCGTAATAAAAACGGTTGGCTCATGGCGTCGGAAGTCGGGGATTATGTGAAGCAGCAAGTCCTGGAACGGTCGAAGGGAGCCCAGCATCCCCTCTTTGCGCAGCTTGAAGGGGACGGGGATACGGTGCTGATCGAGGGACGAAAGTCCGCCTTTGTCCTGGGGGCGGGGCCCCAGTCTCCGGCTGAACGGCGGCAGGCGGCAAAGACGCAGTACGAACAGGCTTTCGCGTTGCTCCAAACAGGGAAATCGTCGGAGGAGGCGTTGGAGCGGCTGAATAAAGCGCTGGGATATGATCCCACGTTCGGTGACGCCTACGTGCTCAAGAGCTATGTGTTGTTAGAGGTTTTGCCGAGTCTTGACGAGGCCTTGTCGGCGGCGAAGCTGGCGGTGCAGTATGCGCCGGCAAATCCTGACTCGCAGTATACGCTCGGGTTGATTTACGAAAAGCGCGGGCAGTTTGCCGAGGCGGAGCGTGCGATGCGGGAGGCGCTGGTGGTCAATCCCAACTATGTGGATGTCTATTTCTCGCTCGGCCTTCTCTATGCCGACGAGATGAAGGATCAGCCCAAATCGGTCGAGGCCTTCACCCGCTACCTCGAGCTGGGGGGGAATCATGCCCGTGCCGTAGCTGCCGTGGCTCAGTCACGCCCCGCTGCTCCTTCCGCACCTTCTAAGCCTTAAGGCTTTTCTCCGCCCTTGAGATATCCCAGCCCAATCTTAACGGCTTTGCGCGTAATTTCTGCCCAACGGACTTGGGGATATTCGGCGAGGACTGCGGCCGCTTTGGGATCTTGCACTTCCATGTTCAGAATCTTAATGATACCGTCATCAATCTGAATGTCTGCCACGGGTAATCTCCTTATTACAGTGAGACGGTCAATCTCCGCCGTCTGTTTCGTTGACTGGCTGAGGGGTGCATGCTAGCATGATTTTATGTGAATTCTCGACCGTTTGTCGCTGGTATCTGACTGGTGTTACGTCGTCGTTTCACGGGTGATCATTACCAAGGAGGCACGCGCATGAATAGGGTATTGGGGTTCAAGTCGAGGTTGGTCGGGGGAGGAGTGGCGATTGCCCTGATGATCGGACTTGCTGCCTGTGGCGGTCCTCCAAAGTGGGTGAAACAGGGATCCGGGGCCTTTAACGAAAAAGACAGCAAGGCCTTTTATGGCGTCGGGTCCGTGGTCGGTGTTCGGAACGAGCCATTGGCCTGGGACACAGCGGAAAATCGTGCCAGGGCTGAAATCGCCAAGACCTTTGAAACCTATACCGGTTACTTGATGCGCGACTTCGCTTCCTCCACGACGGCCGGAGATTTCACCAAGAACACAGAAGAGCAGAGTGTCGAGCGGGCTATTAAGACGGTGACGACTGCGACCCTCAGCGGCGTGCGGCCCATCGAGCGCTATAAGGACGAGAAGACGAACACGTACTATGTGTTGACCAAGCTGAACCTCGAGGAGATGAAGAATAATCTCGAGCAGGCGAAGGAACTCAATTCACAGGTGCGGGACTACGTTAAAAAGAACGCTGATAAGCTTTTTGATCGGCTTGAGAAAGAAGAAGACAAGCGGGCGCCGAAGTAAGGGCTCCGACTTGATCGACCGTCAATGGCTGCATCTGCGAGGAGGTATCGCGTGATCGTGATGAATCGAGGACGAATCGGGCTCGTTGCGCTGGCGCTGTTGTCGCTGGTCGCCTGTGCGCAAGAGACGAAAGTCACCAGGGTCGACTCAGGAGTCGTCACGGATTTGAGCGGACGTTGGAACGATACCGACTCCAGGATGGTCGCGGAGTCCATGGTCAAAGAGGCGCTGGAGTATCCCTGGCTCAACAACTTCTCCAGCTCAAAGCGTCGCCAGCCGGTCGTCGTGGTCGGGGCTATCCTGAACAGCAGTCACGAACATATCAACGTCGGCACGTTTGTGACCGATCTTGAACGTGAGCTCACCAACTCCCAGAAAGTGACGTTTGTGGCAGGCAAGGGAGATCGCGAGGAGCTGCGTACCGAGCGCAAAGAGCAGGCGATGCATGCGCGCGAGGATACGCAGAAAGCGCCGGGCAAAGAGATCGGCGCCGATTATATGATGAAGGGCACGATTGCCACGATCCTCGACGAGGCCGAGGGGACGAAGGCGGTGTTCTATCAGATCGACTTGCAGATGGTCGATTTGGAGAGCAATGCCAAGGTCTGGTACGGCCAGAAGAAGATCAAGAAAGTCATCGAAAAGAAACGTTCCATTTTTTAGGCCTCACGACTACCGTTGAGCCCTCTTCCTTCACGCCCCACCGCCTTCCTTTCGGCACGGTGGGGCGTTGTTGTCTTCACCAGGTCTCTTCCTGCCCTGCTGGCTCTTCTGTTGTTTGCCGGTTGCGGCCCCTCTGTAAATCGGTACCTCCTCATCGACACGAGCCTTCGTTCCCATGACCCCAAGGGCGCCGATGCGATCGTCCAGCGGGCTGAAAAAGAATATGGCGAAAAAAGCCTGGCGCTCTATGGCATGGATCGAGGGATGACCCTTCAGCTCGCCGGCGACTATCAGCAGAGCAACGCCGTCTTGGAGCGGGCCGAGGAAGAGCTGGATCGTCTCTACACGCGAAGGATTCGAACGGAAACCCTTGCGTTCCTGACGAGCGATACGGCGTTACCCTATGAGGGCGATCCCTACGAACAGGTGCTGATCAATGTGCTGAAGGCTCTTAACTATGCAGTGCTGGCTCAGTGGCAAGATGCACTGGTCGAAGCCCGACGCATCGACCACCGGCTCAACGTCCTGTCGGATCGAACGAGAGAGAAGAATGCCTATCGGGATGACGGCTTCGCGCGCTACCTGAGCGGCATTCTCTATGAGAGCACCGGCGATGTGAATAATGCGTTTATTGCCTATCGGAAGGCCTACGAGACCTTTGAGTCTACCAGTTCATGGTCGCACACGGCCATTCCGTCCCAGCTGCGGGTCGATCTGTTACGAACGGCCGAGGCCCTGCACTTCACTCAGGAGTTGGCCGAGTACCAAGGCCTATTTCCCGACACCAGGTGGGAGACTAGTTCTGCCTTGCAACAACTCGCTCAAGTTGTCGTGATCAGCTATAATGGCCGCGCGCCACACAAGGAGGATCAGTTTCTTGATCTGCCGATTAGTCTTGATGCACTCCAATTGGTGCTCCTCAACCGCGGGCTTTCGCAATCGACGCAACATTCCAATCGGGTGTCGGACTCAGTTTTGTATGGTCTTAGCGGACATGTCGTGCGCGTGGCTGTGCCACGGCTCGTCTCGCAGAAGACGCATGTGCCGATCGATACGGTGAGCCTCATCCCGGACCATGGTACGAGGGTGACAGTGAATACGGAGTTGGCGCATAACGTAACGGCCTTGGCAGAGAAGGCGCTGTCGGAGCGCATGGCTGGCATCACCGTCAAGGCCCTCGCCCGTGCTGCCACGAAGTTTGCGCTAGCTGAAGGCACGACGAGAGAGGCTCAGCAAGCAGTTGGGAAAGATGCGGCGCCCTTGGTCGGTCTTCTCGTGGGGGTGGTGGCGAAAGGATTGGCTGTGGTATCGGAAGAAGCCGACAAGCGGAGCTGGCAGACCTTGCCAGATGAAATCCATCTCGCGCGCGTTTGGGTTCCAGCTGGCCGCTACCAGGTGCAGAGCCAGCCAGCCGGATCCTATGACCCGCTGAGGCCTGAAACCATGCGGACTCTGTCGCTCAGGCCAGGGGAGACCACTGTGCTGATTCAACGGGTGATGCCATGATCGATCGATTGCTAGATATGAAGAACGTCGCGTTGGTCCTCTGTGCCATCGGCGCCCTGTCCGGCTGTGCCTGGTTTGGAGGCCAGACGAAGCCTGATTGGATCGATGGGGGCAGTGTTGCCTATCCGTCCGGACAATATCTCGTCGGAGTAGGACAGGCGGAGAGTCGTGCGGTCGCTGAAGACCATGCCTATGCTGCCGTGGCCCGCATCTTTAAGGCCGAGGTCAGTGCGCAAGCGAAGGACTGGGAATCGTATCTGTTGATCGAGCAGCGCGGTCACAGCAGCGCAGAACGACGGTTGACGCTCGATAATCTGACGCGCGTGTCGACTGACAAAGTCTTGGAGAACGTCCGGATCGTCGATCGGTGGGTCGATCGGCATAATGGACTGCATTATGCCTTGGCGGGGATGCATCGGCCTCAGGCAGAGACCTCGTTCCTAGAGAAGATTACTGAGCTGGACCGGTCGATCAGCGACGATGTCGAGGAGGCCCATCGCCCCTCCGATAAGCTGGCCAAAGTGAGAGCCCTGCGGCGGGCTGCCAGAAATCTGGTGCTGCGAGAGACCTATAATGCCGACCTTCGCGTGATCCGTTCGAGCGGGCAGGGTACCGCCGCCGCCTATCGCGTGAGCGAACTGACCCATGAGCTCGAACAGTTTCTAGCGACGAATCTAGTGTTGGCGGTTGCGGTGACGGGCGATCAGGTTGAGCCGGCGCAACGGGCCTTGATAGAAGGATTATTGAAGGAAGGCTTGCAAGTCACGAGTCGGCCCTGGAGTGGAGAGCGTTCGCTCGGTGGCGATGCCAGCGGGCCCTCTCCGGAGTTGCTGCTGCGGGGCGTCGTGCGGGTCTGGCCGATCGACGTGCGCGATCCGCAGTTCAAGTACGTGCGGTGGTGCAGCGATTTCGAAGTCGTGGATTTGACCAGCCAGCGGGTGGTCGGCGCCCTGTCGAAGGGCGGGAAGGAAGGCCATCTGTCGGATCGTGAGGCGACAGCCAAGGCGGTGCGTGTCATGCAGCAGGAGTTTTCTACCGATGTGGCGAAGGCCATTGCGGCGCATGTCTACGGAGAGTCGGAATTGCCGGCACAGGCGAGCCAGCCTGCGGGATGTCCGCGGGATGGGCAGGGATCGGCGCCGGCGTCAGCAACCCATTAACGCAGAGAGGGAGGGAGGGTATGGCCAAATCGAAGCCGGGAGCCGGAGGAGCATCAAGTCGTGCGCCACGCAGCCGTGGCCGCGGGTTGACGGTGACACGCCAGCGGGTGCCCAGTCGCGTTGCGAAACGCCGGCTGGGTGATCGACTCAAAGACGACACCGCCTTGTTCAATCAGGGCAACTTGGCCGACAAGTTCCGCAAGGAAGGCTATGAGGAGCTGCCGTTGGATGAATTACAAGATCGGCTCTCGAAAATGCCGGGACCCTTGGCTGCCGTTATTTTGAAGGGGAGGGTCTGACCAGATGCCGTATTACTATTTCGACTCAACCGCTCTGGTTAAACGCTACAGCATGGAGCGGGGCACGCGCATCATCAACCGGCTCATGGTGAAGCGGGGCAAAGTGGCCATTCTGCCGACCTGGTCCGTGACCGATTTCTACACGGCATTTTCGAATCGGGCCAGTCACGGAGACATCACGCGGGACGATTGTTATTCGGTGCTCCATAAGTTCGAGAAGGAGTCGCAGGAGGGTCTCTATCAGTTCATCGCGCCGACGATGCAGACCTACTTGGCGACTAAAGAGCTCTCGATGGAGTATCCATCGCTCCGGTCTCCTCAGATCCTCCATTTGGCTCTGGCATTGGAACTCAAGTCTTTGCGGTTGACCGTCGTGAGCGCCGACCAGCCATTGCTGACGGCCTGTCGTGCGGCGGGGCTTCATGTCATCAACCCGGAAGACGACTAGCAGGATGCTGAAACAATCCGCCAGCATCGTTCTCGGCTCATCGAAATCCTCAACGTGCCCTTGAGGGTACGCCTCCGGTTTCGGCTCGCCTGTGGCCTTGCTGGACGGCCTTTTTGAGCATCCCGTGATGATTCCGACCACTGTGCCACTCGGAGTATGTTCGTCATATTTTTCACATGCACCGAGTTTTTTCGCAGCCTGCTAGGCCGGGGACGTGTTGAGGTCTAAGTGCGCGGAAGAGGCTGGTACTAGCGGCATTGATAGTCGGCGATGATCGAGTCGATGACGGTTCCCCAATCAGCGGCTGCCTGCTGGAGCTGGAGGGCCTTTGCGGTGCGAGGGCCTGGCGCAGTGCTTTCGTGCGTGAGCATCGTGAGTGCTTGTTGGAGGCTGCTCTGGGCCAACGAGAGGCTTCCGCAGACACCGGACGAGGCGGGCAGTTGGCCCCCGGCCCGGCGAAAGAGGGCCATGGCGCGATAGCTATGTTCCTGTGACCGAAACAGGATTTCGGCGCCCTGAAACATGCGAACGGCTGAGCCATCATTCTGGTTGGTTTTAGCCAGGTATTTGGCCATGAGTGCCGCACGTCCCATGGCCATGGCGGCTCCTTCAGGATCGTCACTCGCCATTGCTTCTTCTGCTTTCCCCTGCAAGCGATCCATTTCCGCTTCGTTGCCGATTACTTGCGCAACAGCTAGATTAGTGATGACCAGCGTAGCCATACAACAGAAAGTGAACAGCTGCCTCACTGTGGCAACGTTGGTTGGGGGTGTTCCTGTCACGGGTGATCCCTTCGATCAGTCATGGGTGAATGATGTCGGTTCACTCTACGCAAGGCAGGTCGGCCTGTGCAAGTTGCAAGGCCGAGAGGGCGATCAGTATAATCCCGCGACAGTCGCCAAGCGAGAAGACTGCTGGGTCAATAAGGGAGGGTACGCGTGCAATACTGGGTGAAAATCGTGTTTGTCGACAATCAGGAGTTGCTGGTCAAGGATGCGATCCGCCATACCATCAGTGACGATATGGAAGTGCTGGAGGTGGATTCTGCAAAGGAAGTGATCATCATCCCGATGAAGCAGATCAAATACCTCGCGTGCGACGCCACGGTGTTCGCCACGAAGAAGCCCTCCTAGGGCTTGTCGGTCGACAATTTCTCTCCGAGGCGGCGCGCCAACCGGACCATGCCGGGCGATCGGTCGGCTGCATCGAGTAATACATTGAGGACGTGCAATCGGCCTGCATCAGCCAGGGCTGTTGCCAGTGCATGTTCGAACTCTCCCTGTGTCGCAATGCGCGAGCCCACCCCGCCGCCGATCACGTCGCAGATCCGCTCATATTGCCATTCATGCACGTCGTTGAATGGCCCTTCCAGAATTTCCCGTTCGGTTGAGTAGCCGCGATTATTTAAGACGATGACGATGGGTGATTGGCCGTACCGGACGCAGGTGGAGAGTTCCGAGCCGGTCATCTGAAACGCGCCATCTCCCACCAGCACGATCGGCCTGAGCGACGGGTCGGCAAAGGATGCTCCGACTGCCGCGGGCACGGCGAATCCCATCGAGGTGTAATAGGCGGGGGCGAGGAATTCGAAGCGCCGGTGGACATGGAGGTCCGCCGCAGCAAAGAGCGATTCTCCGACGTCGGCGATGACCAGCGTGTTCTTGTTCAGGATGCTGTCCAGGTGGCGGAATAGACCCTGTAAGGTGATCGGCGCTGTGGGAGCCACGGCCCTGTCTGCTGTCGGGACCTGGGCCGGTAACGGTCGCGAAACGAAGGACGGCAGAGAAGCGCTGCCCAAGCCTCTGACGAAGTCCTGAAAGCGAATGGTCTCATAGCGATGGTGTTTGATCGCCACTCGGTCCGCCGTCGCGTGGATGGTGCGGCCTTCGGTGAGTAACGGGGACTGGGCGTCCAGATCTTCCACATCCGAGAGGATCGAGCCGAGAATCAGCAAGCAGTCCGACTCATTGACGAACTGCTGCACCTCGTTGCGGGCGATGAGCCCCCCGTAAATGCCGACGTGCAGGGGATGGTCTTCACGGATCACGGACTTCCCCATCAGCGTTGAGGCGATGGGGACATTCAGCCGTTCGACCAGGCGAGTCAGGTCATCGTGCAAACCGAACCGTCCGATTTCTGCCCCAGCGAGAATGCAGGGGCGACGCGCCGAGGCGAGCATCGTGCGGACTTCGCCGATCGCTTCTTCCAAGGCTGCGGGATCGCTTGGCTCATCGTCGAGGCATAAGGGGCGCAGAGAGGCTGGCAGCGGCGCATGGACGAGGTCGCGCGGGATTTCGATATAGATGGGGCGGCGATAGCGCAAGAGGGCGGCAAAAGCCCGGTCCATTTCCCGTTCGGCGGTTGAGGGATCGTCCAACGAGATTGCGGCCACCGTGATTTTCTCAAAGACCTCTCGCTGCGTGGAGAAGTCCCGCACCATGTGGTGCATGTAGGGGGTGCGAACCCGCTCCGAGAGTCCCGGCGATCCGGTGAGCAGCACGACCGGCGACCGTTCTGCATAGGCGCAGGCGATCGCATTCACGCAGTTCAGCCCTCCGACGCAATAGGTGACGCAGACGGCGCCGATGCCGTTGATGCGGGCATAGGCATCGGCGGCAAACCCCGCGCAGTCTTCGCGCGTCGTGCCGACATGGCGGATCGGGGAGGTTTCGAGCAGTTTGTAGAGGCTGAGGACGTAATCGCCCGGGATGCCGAAGATATGCCGGACGCCCAGCTGATGGAGCCGCTCAATCACGGCGGAGCCGATGGTCGTTGTGCCCTTCATCGCTGGGGCTCCCGGTTGATAGCGCGGAAATAGGTAGCGTGTGACGCGCAGGTGCAGCAAACCATAGCGCGGGTCAGCCGTCAAGCAACCAGATCTGTGCGAGGGGCTTGACGTTCGGTTCGCAGCCATTGGATAAGTACAGTATGGCTATTCATGATGACAGTCCCCGCGGTCAGGTCCGGCTCTCCCGCACACGCGCGGTTGAGGAGCCGGGGCATCTTTGGATCTATGCAGGCTTCGTCGAATCGGTCAGCGGCGAGCCGGTTGCTGGCGATGTGGTGGATGTCCTGGCGCCGAATGGACGATTCTTTGCGCGAGGCCTCTACAATCCAGCCTCCAAGATCCGCGTGCGGATCCTGACCTTTGAGGACGAACCGATCACTGAACAGTTTTGGAAGGGACGTCTCGCACAGGCGGTCAGGCTGCGGCAGAAGATCGTCACCGTCACCAACGCCTACCGCCTCATCTATGGAGAAGCGGATCGCTTGCCCGGTTTGATTGTGGATCGCTACGACGATGTCCTGGTCATGCAGACCCTCTCTGCAGGCATGGACCGCCGGAAGGATCTCCTAGCCGATCTCGTGTGTCAGGAGTCAGGAGCCACGCGGGTCTATCTGCGTAACGATGCCAAGAGTCGCGTATTAGAAGGGCTGCCGGTGGAGCGAGGCTTCCTTCGAGGGGGCGGCGCGACGACGGTCGAGGTCCAGGAGGGGCCGGCCAGATTTCTCGTCGACATCGAGCGAGGACAGAAGACCGGCTGGTTTTGCGACCAAAGGGAGAATCGACTGGTGGCGGCGCGGTTTGCGGCTGGCGCGGAGGTGTTGGAGGTGTTTGCCCATACCGGCGCCTTTGGGATTCATGCGGCGCTCGCAGGAGCCAAGTCGGTCGAAGGGCTGGATGTGAGCGAAGAGGCCCTGGTGCTCGCGCGCAACCATGCGGTCTTGAACAAGGTGGAGGACCGTTGCCTCTATCGCTTGGCGGATGCGTTTGAGGAGATGCGAAAGCTGGAACGGGCCGGGCGCCGTTATGACTTGGTGCTGCTCGATCCTCCCGCCTTTGCCCGCAGTAAACAAGCGGTGCCTCGCGCCTTGGCTGGCTACAAAGATGTGAACCTGCTCGGGATAAAGCTCACGAAGCCGGAAGGATTTTTAGTTACGAGCTCCTGCTCGCATCATGTCACGGAGCAGGAATTGTGGACGGGCATTCGTCTCGCTGCGCGAGATGCGAAACGGCAGGTTCGTCTACTTGAACAGCGTGGACAGGCCAGCGACCATCCCATCCTCGCCACCATGCCGGAAACCCGCTATCTCAAGTGTTTCATCCTGCAAGTCTTCTGATCGAACGGTTCCACATTCGTCTTTGCCGATGAAGGGTTTTGCAGGGTGCTCAAAAAGGCCGTCCAGCAAGGCCGCAGGGAGCCGAAACCGGAGGCGTACCCTCAAGGGTACGTTGAGGATTTCGATGAGCCGAGAGCGACGCTGGCGGACTTTTTCAGCATCCTGCTAATCGTTCGGTGGTTCGAAGTGACCTGACGGCCGGTTCTGCCAGGGGACTGTGGCCTGTTTAGCTTGCTTGACGAGGCTGCGTAAATTCACCTCTGCTGCACGGAGCAACTTCGGTTCGCCGCTTTGGATGATCGCCGTTAATAGGACATACAGCGACCGGTCCATCCGTGATCCGGCGAGAATTCGTTCTGTGACAGGATCAGGGCCAGGGGGGATGGAGCTGTCTGCTTCCTCCGGATCTTCAAATAGAGTGCGAAATGAAGTTGGGTGGTGAAAGAGCCAGGCTGGAGGGATTTTTAGCGTGGCGGCGAGCGATTCCAGCATTGAGGCGGAGGGGTCGGCTTCTTCAGCTTCAATGGCCTCGAGTGCCTGAAGCGAGAGAGACGATTGAGCCGCTAAATAGTCGGTCGAGTGGCCCCGCGAGATGCGCCAGGCCTGAATCTGTTGTCCAAGTGCCATGGCGCGATGATACTGAAGAGGGGCCGTCTTCGCAACCTCACTCCAGACTCCAGCGGCCCTGCGACGAACTTTCCTTGCAAATCAATAACTTATCGTTAATTTCGCCTACTGGAAGATGGGTGGTGAAATCAGGTATAATGCCGCTTCCAGTTTATTCTCGATTCAGTGAGGAGGCGTGCCATGTTAGGAACAGATATTCGCGGAATTCTCGCAGAGGAAGAGGAAGTGCAGCGACGCAAGGAAGCCTTGAAGTCGCTCCTGACCATGCGCTCCAAACAGTTGCGGGAGTCATTGCAGCAGCGGATCAAGCGGGCGCGGACGAGCGGCGACTGGATCCATCTTTCCGAAGAAGAATGCGCCACGCTTCACAAGCGGGAAAAACTTCATCTCAAGTCTCAGTTCGATAAGCTGCAGCATGAGCAGGATCGAACCAGAGGGAAGCTGACGGCACTGAAGCGAGCGAAGCTGCGGGCCCAACGGATTCGGGCTGCCGAAGCCGCGTCCGGGCGGAAACGCCGCTAAGGCCTCGTTGCTCACTGTGACGTATTAGCGTGGCTCTCCCTCTCCTGACGCGTGCGCAAGGCTCGTACATTCGGGAGCTCCTCCACGAGAGACGTGTGCGAGCTGCGGAAGGCGCCTTCGTAGTCGAAGGCGCCCATGCGGTGCGCGATCTCCTGACTCGGCACCCCGAACAGATTCTCACGATCGTAACGACCCAGGGGTACCTGCTCAAAGAAGTGGGGGACGACGGGTTAGCTCGACTCCCTGCCTCGGTACAGCAGTATTCCTGCCCTGATTTTCAATTCTCGAAATTATCTGACCTGGAAGCGCCGCAAGGTATTCTCGCCGTGGTGCGGCAGCCGACATGGGATGAAGCTGCGATTCTTCGGCAGCCGACGGTCCTGGGGATTTTCGGAGAGCAGTTGCAAGATCCTGCCAATGTGGGGGCTATTATCAGAACGGCGGCAGCGCTGAACGTAAGTGCCCTCTGGCTCACGCCTGAATCGGCTGATATCTATCAGCCGAAGGTGGTGCGTTCGACGAGCGGCGTCCTACTAGCGCTGCCGATTTTTTTCACTAAGGATGTGTCCTGGCTGATCCAACAGGGCTGTCAGATCTTCACGGCGGAAGTGGCAGGGGAGGGAACTGTTTCGATCGACGAAATTCACCAGGCGCCACGGAAACTGGTATTCGCGGTCGGCAATGAAAGCCGCGGTTTGTCAGCGCAGATCCGCACCCAGGCCACCACTCGATTTACCATCCCCCTCAGCCGCGACGTGGAATCCTTGAATGTCGCGGCGACCGTGGCCATCGCCACGTTTTATTTCTCGCGACTTCCCAAAGGGGAGTGAGCGCGCGCCTGGCGCAGGTCAAGCACCGTGGCGCCTTATAAACGCCAGTACGTCAAGGAGGGGGGGAGCTTGGCTTGGTCGAGCAAGCACTTCACATCAATGACCACTCCCTCCTGCTGACTCCGGAGGGGCTTGAGCAATTCCTGTAGGCTCATCTCTGCGTAGGAACGGTGGGACACAGCAATAATCAGTCCGTCGACATTCTTCAGATCGTTCCACGACTGCAGCTGAATGCCATATTCCGCGACCGCTTCTTTTGGTTCTGCGATCGGATCATGCACCAACACCTGGACCCCATACTCGCGCAACTCCTGAATGATATCGGGCACCCTACTATTGCGCAGATCCGGCACATTCTCTTTAAAGGTGAGGCCTAAGACTGCCACCTTGAGATCCTTGATTGGCCGGGGCAGTTGACCGAGCAGCTTGATCGTTTGCTCCGCAACGAACTTCCCCATGCCGTTATTGATGCGCCGGCCAGCCAGAATGACTTGCGGATGGTAGCCGACCGATTCAGCCTTGGAGGTCAGGTAGTAGGGGTCCACGCCGATGCAATGGCCGCCCACGAGTCCCGGAGAAAACTTCAGGAAGTTCCATTTGGTTCCTGCCGCATCCAGAACGGATTTTGTATCAATCCCGAGACGGTGAAAGATGAGCGCTAACTCATTCATCAGCGCAATATTCAAATCCCGCTGGGTGTTTTCAATCACCTTTGCTGCTTCCGCCACTTTAATGCTGGAGGCGCGGTAGATTCCCGCCTTGACCACGAGCTCATAGGTGTTCGCGACAATCTCCAGCGACGCGTCATCTTGGGCTGACACGACCTTGATGATCTTTTCGAGGGTATGTTCCTTATCGCCAGGATTGATTCGTTCAGGAGAATAGCCCAGCTTGAAGTCCACGCCGCATTTCATGCCAGAGGCCTGTTCAAGAATCGGCAGGCAGACTTCCTCTGTGGCTCCAGGGTAGACCGTCGATTCGAAGACCACAATCGCGCCTGGCGAGAGGTTGGCCCCGATCAGTTCTGATGATTTCCGTAGAGCCGTCAAGTCAGGCTGAAGGGCTTCATTGATCGGCGTGGGGACGGCCACGATGATGAAATCAGCCGCCTTGAGGTCGCTGGGCTGATAGGTGTATTGGACATCTGACGTCTTCAGCTCAGAAGGAGACACCTCGCCGGTCCGGTCGAGGCCCTTCTGGAGTTCTGCAATCTTGGCCTTGTTGATATCGAAACCGATTACACGCTGCTGTTTTCCGAACGCAACAGCAATGGGGAGGCCCACGTAGCCAAGCCCCACAACGGCAATCTTTCGCTCTTTCGCTTGAGGCATGAACCCCCTCCGTTGATTTTGCTCAGAATGGCAGAACGTTGGGTGTCCGTCAACGAAGTCGTTTTATTTCCTTCATTGCCGTGCCCCTCTGATTCGCCATCATCTGTGGCAGCGCCGTTT
Source organism: Nitrospirota bacterium (assembly GCA_026387665.1). Taxonomy (NCBI): domain Bacteria; kingdom Pseudomonadati; phylum Nitrospirota; species Nitrospirota bacterium. The sequence goes on along the minus strand of JAPLLG010000003.1, from coordinate 398,682 downwards.
CGCTGCATGTGAAGGGTTGCCCTCGTAAGCTTAATGCACTATTCTCTTGACTGAGGAGTTCACGATACGTAACCGATTAATACTATGTACATACTTGGCATTTCTGCCTTTTATCACGACAGTGCCGCGTGCCTGCTGCAGGACGGCGAGATTGTCGCGGCGGCACAAGAAGAGCGGTTTACACGAAAGAAGCACGATCCGGGATTCCCGCGCCGAGCGGTTGAGTATTGTCTGGCTCAGGCCAAGATTGGCATCAAGGATCTGAAATATGTCGTGTTTTATGACAAGCCGTTCATCAAGTTTGAGCGGTTGTTGGAAACATACCTGGGATTCGCCCCCAAAGGCATTCAATCATTCCTGGCCGCGATGCCCGTCTGGTTGAAAGAAAAACTCTTTCTGCGGAACTTGCTGCAAAAAGAAGTGCTGGCCTGTTCGAGCGGCCTCGATAAGTCCGAATTGCCGGAGTTCCTTTTTGGCGAGCATCACGAGTCCCATGCCGCGTCAGCTTTTTATGCCTCCCCCTATGAACGGGCCGCGGTGCTCTGCATGGACGGGGTCGGAGAGTGGGCGACCACATCGGCGTGGCTGGGCGAAGGAAATAAATTGACCCCGCTATGGGACATTCCGTTTCCCCACTCGATCGGTCTGCTGTACTCGGCCTTCACGTATTACACGGGGTTTAAAGTCAACTCCGGTGAATATAAGGTCATGGGGTTGGCTCCGTATGGAGAGCCGAAGTATGTTAAGGCGATTTATGAACATCTGATCGATCTCAAGCCTGACGGCACGTTCAGAATGAACATGGAGTATTTCAACTATTGCACCGGCTTGACCATGACGAGCCGCAAGTTTGACGGCATATTTGGCGGCCGCCCTCGCAAGGCAGAGTCGAAGTTTGGTCAGCGCGAGATGGATTTGGCTCGATCCATTCAGGAAGTCACGGAAGAGGTCATGCTGCGGCTGTCGCGGACGATGCATCGTGAAACGGGAGTGGACTATCTCTGCTTGGCCGGCGGTGTCGCGTTGAATTGTGTCGGAAACGGGAGAGTGCTTCGGGAGGGACCGTTTAAGGGTATTTGGATTCAGCCGGCAGCCGGCGATGCGGGCGGGGCGGTGGGTGCTGCGTTGAGTGCCTGGCACCAGTATGAGAACAAGCCCAGGACCGCAGACAACATCCACGACAAAATGAAGGGGAGCTATCTGGGGCCAGCATTTAGCAATGAGGATGTCGAAGCAAGGCTGAAAACCCTTGGAGCGGTATATCGTCGGCTCGATGAGAAGGATTTGTATGGTCGGGTGGCCGATGAACTGGCGGCGGGAAAAGTCGTGGGCTGGCATCAGGGCCGCATGGAATTTGGGCCGCGATCTCTTGGCGGGCGTAGCATTCTCGGGGATGCTCGAAATACAAAAATGCAGTCCGTGCTGAATCTCAAGATTAAGTATCGTGAGTCGTTCAGACCGTTTGCGCCTTCCGTGTTGAGAGAGCGAGTATCGGACTATTTCCAGATGAACTGTGACAGCCCCTATATGCTGCTCGTGGCTCCGGTTCTTGAAAAGCGGCGCCTTCCATGTGATCCGGGACAGAAAGAGCTCTGGGGGATCGATTTGCTGAATGTGCCACGCTCGGATATCCCATCCGTCACGCACATCGACTACTCTGCCAGAATTCAGACGGTGCACGAAGAGACGAACCCCCGGTACTACCAATTGCTCAAAGCGTTTGAGGCAAAGACAGGGTATGCCACCTGTGTGAATACGTCGTTCAACGTGCGTGGCGAGCCGATTGTCTGCACGCCGGAAGATGCCTATCGCTGCTTTATGCGGACGGAGATGGATGTCCTGGTGATTGAGAATTATGTGCTGAGGAAAGAGGATCAGAAGCCCCTCGAAGGGGATTCCGATTGGAAGAAGGAATTCGAGCTCGACTAGCAGTTTATTGGTAAACTCATTGAGAAGGCTGGGTGGGGGAGTCAGTGCCAACCACGAACCTGCCCAGAATCATGTGCAGGCTGTTCAGAAAGGCTGTCCAGCAAGGCCGCAGCAAGCGAAGAGGCGAAGCGTACTCTCTGCTGTACGTTGAGCATCTGAGCGCCGTGAGAACGCCGCTGGCAGCCTTTATCAACAGCCTGCTAGCTGATCGGGGGATGGGACAATGGATCACGCAGCCACACGTAAAGAGCTACGGCAATTTGGATTGTTGGTCGGAGCGGTTTTTGCCGTGATCGGTCTTTGGCCGATTGTGTTTCGCGGGGAGCCGTTGCGCCTGTGGGCAACCGGAGTCGGAGGCCTGCTCATTATATGTGGTGGCGCTCTTCCCTCTATTTTGGCGCCTATTCATAAAGGGTGGATGTGGGTCGGGCATATTCTGGGGTGGATCAATACCAGGATTCTGCTCGGTATCGTATTCTATGCCCTGGTGACTCCAATCGGATTTATGTTCCGTCTCATGGGGAAGGATACGATGAGGCAGGCATTTTCTGAGTCGAGTACGACCTACAGAGTGGTCCGATCTCCGAGACCCCGTTCCCATATGAAATACCAATTTTGAGCCGAGGCTCGTCAACAGGAGGTGCGTATGGGCGATTTTGTGATGGAACTCTGGGCCTTCATGAAGGAGCGGAAAAAATTCTGGCTCCTTCCGATCATTATCGTGCTCGTACTCCTTGGAAGTCTGATTGTCCTGACCCAGGGATCGGCGGTTGCTCCGTTCATCTATACCCTTTTCTAGCAGGATGCTGAAAACGTCCGTCACCCGGAAAACGATGAACGATGAAACCGCTCGTCATCTCAGCGTTCCGCGTTCATCGTTCACAGTTCGGTTGTTCGCTTGCTGCGGCCTTGCTGGACGGCCTTTTTGAGCATTCTGCGATGATCCCGGCCCCAGCACCATACGGAAGATTTCAGCCATGTTTTCCATTTTAATCGAGTTTTTCCCGCAGCCTGCTAAGGGTGCCTAGCTGGTATCGTGGTTGATCAATGGGGACAGTGACGGACCAGCCCATGTGGGGCTCGGTCAGGTTATCCACAGCTCTCTCCCCACTTAAGAGGAATAGCGTAGTGCCTAGATCTTCACTATTGTTGTCGTTGTCGAGTGGGGCGCTGAGGACGACAGACCTATGAGCGGATTCGAGCACATAGTGCTAGGGGTATTACTCCCCAGTCTGCTGTCGCGCCACTGAAGGCGAGGGCACTTGTCGCTAACTGTTTGAGTAGAGCGCCGAACGAAACCAAATGTGCGTCAGCATTGCCATCCGGTCATCCATCGAGCCCGTGCTTGCCCCGCCATTTTCAAGGTTGGTTCTGCCAACTGAGCCACACAGGCACGGGCGGCACCATCAACATGCTGCGATGGTGCCAAGCGTAGAAACAGGCTGCAACGAAAAGTGAACTCACGATTTTTTGCTCAGTGGACATGTTTAGGTGATACTGTGTGTGAAATGCACCATGGGATGGGTACCTGTAGGAAATAGCGTACATATGATGTAGGGATTCTAGGAGGGGCGTTTCCCTTGCCGAACCTCCACCGGAAATTTTGATTTCGTATCTGTAAGTGAAAGAGCGGAGCTATGCCTCATATAGGCCCTATTGAGGGCACACAGGCGTTGACTCATACTGAAGAGGATAAGAAGGATTCTGCCATTGGCAGAATGAATAGCCGATTGACGCTTCAGCCTGGCAGGAGCCAAAAGCCCTTTCGCATTCTTTTCGTCTGTACGGGAAATGCCTGCCGTAGCCCCATGGCTGAAGGCATCGCTCGCCATTATGGAATGGGGCGGGTGGAGGTGCTCAGTGTCGGTGTGACGCCGGCTACCCTGGACCGGAGGGCCGTGCTTGCGATGGCGGAAATGGGTATCGATATTTCCAATCATGTCCCAAAAGGGGTAGGGGCTGTGGCGATCGGTGAGATGGACCTGGTGGTGACGCTTTGCGACTATGCCCAGGGGCTATTTCCAAGCGGTTCTCCGACCCAACACCGCCTCCATTGGAGCATCAAGGACCCCTATCGATTGTGGGGGCCTGACTGGCTTGTTCTGAAGACCTATCGATCGGTGCGCGATGACTTGACCCTGCGTATCCGTAACTTGCTGCTGGATTCCCGCGAAAAGAGCTCCGCTACTCAATCTTAATGGTGGTTCCTTTCGTGTCTCTTCCCAGTTCCGGCTCAACTGATCGGGCTTCAGCGCGCGTCGGGTTTGCCGGATCATGCTCGAAGTTTTCATGGCGTAGCCCGACGTGATGGAGCAACTCGTGGCCGCAGGTAGCCAAATCATTCATGGAACAGTAGATGGTCTGAGTGACGGGTGTGTAGCAGCCGATGATGGTGCCAAGGGCCACCGCCCCCTTGCAGGCCTGCTGAATCACTGCCAAGTCGTCGGTCAGGATTAACGAGCCCTTGGGGATCTCGTAGGTGCGCGTCTGGTGAGAGGTGCTACATCCCCACAGAGTCAGCAGCAGCACAATGTAGATAATCCTGGACGTCATAGTTGTGAAATCCGAGATCTGTTAGCGCGATCCTCAGTGTGAAAATGGACCTCCGTATCGGCGGCCCATTCCAAATGTAGCAGCCGAAAAAGCCTCTTTTGGCGACCTGGAAAATGGCGCAGCATCATCCACGTCCATCACATTTCAGGCGCGCAGAACCTGCAGTAACAGCGCGCAGCGCGCATGAAATTTTTTTCGATGTGCTGGAAATTGGCGGTACTGTCGTTCTGTTGCGGGAGGCCGTAGATTGATGCAGATTAGTGACGGTTTTTCTGGCTTGCTGGAAGCAGTGGCTGGGATAGGCGCAATACAAATGGGCATGTCTCTTGCCGTGGGTCGTGTGGCAGGGTGTCGGGGGCTGATTTGCGTTGAGAGGCGGAGACAGGCAAGTCTCGACCTCGTTCAGGAGGCGAGGGAGTCGTCGCCGCAGTGAGGCATAATTCTGCCGTCTACTGTCGTCGGGTCTGGTTGCATTTTCTCAATTTTTTGAGTTGTCGGAATGTGGCTGCAATGCAAGCTAGTTTAGCTTAAGTGATTGCGGGTATTTCTGTGGTAGAGATTAATTGTCAAGTAGTTGAAAGTACTCGGGTCTGTCAGTTTTTCCATTGTTTTTCTCTTGTGAATATTTCATAATCCGCGCCTGTTGAATTTGAAGATACTCAGGATGAGTGTGTAGCGGTTTTCGCTAGCCCTACGGAGGGGGCAATTATGCGATCAGTGAAGCAAATAGTCGCGGTGATGGTCATGGCAGCGAGTGTGTGTGTTGTGCAGGGAGCGGGAGCGGCCGACGAGATTACTCCCGTGGCAGCCCCTTTAAATCCTTTCTTGACCCAACAATCCCGCTTTACCAATGTGACATACGACATCTATCCATCTGGCTATGGCTTCGCTGTCCAGGAGCTAACGGAAGGTAATATTAAGGCAGGTCCGCTGAAGGTCCATCCGCATTTCGGCATGGCAGAAAACTACACGAATAACGTCACTCGGACGGATAATACGTTCGGTGGGAAGAAATCGGATTGGTACACGACCTATCAGCCTGGCTTGCAAATTCAACTACCTGTTTTGGGTCGGCATAAGATCATCGTGGATTATCGGGCCTATCTGGAACGATACAGCAGAGATGCCACGATGGATGTGAATGACCAGACTATGTCGCTCAACCCCATATTGATGTTTCCTGGCGGTTTGACCGTCAAGTTATTGGGCGAATTAAAGAACGGCCATGACTACCGAGGTTCTGCGACGTCGGCTTTGGGAGGCGGAACATCCGGAAGCAGCTCGATCAATCAGTTTTACAACAAAGAGTATGGCGGTGAGGTCACACTCAAGAGTCAGACCTATATTCAGGTACAGCATAAATATATCGATTATCAATTCACCGGCCCATTAGCCGGCACACGAGTCCCAGGGGCGGCTGGAGATATCAATACCCGGAATAGACAGGAGAAGTATGATGCTCTTGCGCTAGGAGGGCGTGTTGCTCCCAATACGTACCTGTATGTGAAGGGTCTGTATCAGCATGAAATTTATGAGGTTAACAAGGATTTGGACAGCACGACTTTGACCTTTGCCGGCGGTTCCACATGGGAAGGCCTGGCAAAATCAACCGGTTCGTTCGATATCGGCTGGCAGACGAGAACGATGGATCGTGCCAGCGACAGAGGAACCGGCGCATATGGTACAATGTACTTTAACGGCAATTTTTCATGGAAGCCGCAAGACCAGACCAAGGTGAATTTGAGTGTTTATCGCCGCACAAATGAAACCGTGTTGGCTGCAACCAGATTTTATACGGGGACTGGTACTACGTTCGATGTGAACCATGCCATAACAAAAAAATGGAATGTGACAGGGCAGCTTATGTACGAACATGATACTTATTCTGGGCCGACCACGGCGGATAATATGACGGCCGTCCGTGAAGATAGCTATCTGACATTCGGGGGTGGCCTCTGGTATCAGATTCAACCCTGGCTTGGTGCTCGCTTGAATTATCTCTATACGGAGCGTCTGTCCAACTTTATCAGTACACAATATAATGCCAACCAGATGATGGTGTCGCTGCAGGCACAGTTCTGAGGTGAGATGATGAAGGGGCGGGAATGGATTTTCGGAATGGTGGGTATGCTTATCTGCCTCTCCATTTCCATGGAGGTATTTGCCGCACCTAGAGATGGGTCTGGTGCAAGTAAGCCTGTTCCCAATAGAGACCGGTATCGTGATAGCGCGGTTGCCGAACAGGGGAGTACGCCCAATTCAGGTTATCGGGTGGGGGGCAACGATGTAATCAAGGTTCAAGTATTCGGTGAGGATGCGCTGACCACCGAAACCCGTGTTAGCGGCGACGGCAAGATCGTCCTCTCGTTACTGGGTGTGTTGGATATTCAGGGGCTGACCGTCAAGCAGTTGGAAGAGTTGATCGAAACCCGCCTTGCAGACGGATACCTCAAAGAGCCCCGTGTCAGCGTCTATATTGTCAGGTACCGCAATATCTTCGTGTCCGGTGAAGTGCGATCTCCTGGCGGCTATCCCTACGAAGATGGGCTGACGGTGTTGAAGGCTATCACGTTGGCTGGGGGGTTTACTGACAAGGCTTCGCAGGGGCGGACCAAGATCAAACGCAAGCGCACAAAAGCTGACGAAGAAGAGACCCTCTCGGTCAATCTCGACGATCCCGTCTTGCCTGACGACATCATCGTGGTGCCGCAAAGCTTTTTCTAATGAACAATCATCCCCCCTCTACCGATGGGTTTGTGTCTCCAGCGGAAACGCACCTTCGTGACTACATTCGCCTCATTCTGAAAAGAAAATGGGCCGTCCTTGGTCTGTGTGTATCCGTGGTAACAGGCACAGCCTTATATGTGTCGATGCAACCGCTAGTGTATGAATCGACCGTCAGTGTATTGGTTGAGCCAACGGGCCCCAATGTGATGTCCAAGAGCGTCGAGGAAGTCTACTCCCCGATGAGCATCAATATTGATTATTATAAGACGCAATATGAAATTCTTAAGGGCTATGAGATTTTTCGTATTGTCGCACGGCAATTAAATCTCAAGGACCATCGAGAATATACAGCGAAGCCGTTGGGTCGGCTTGAATCGTGGTATGGGGAGACGAAATCTTTCCTGGTAGACACTTTGGTGTCACTGGTGACCAGTCCGACCGGGCAGGATGTTGGCATACAGCAGGAAAGCCAAAATGAGCGAAAGCTTGTTGCGGCATTCAAAAAACACGTGACAGTAAAGCCGGTCATGAATAGCCGGATCATTCGCATATCCGTTGAGTCAATTGATCCTCAGCTTGCAGCCAATGCAGCCAATGCTATCGCTGCAGTGTATATCACCCGCTCGATGGAGATGAAGAGTGGAGCGGCAGAAGAGGCTACAAAATGGATTACGACACGCGTCGAGGAGCTTCGTAGGAAAGTACAGGAGTCTGAGCAGGCGCTGCAACTGTTTGCCAACCGCTATAGCCTGGTTAATATCGATGAGAAGAAACGGTTAGTGACGCAGAAGCTAGGGGATTTGCAGTCGCAATTGGTCCAAGCGGAAACCAAGCGTGTGGAGGCGGAGGCTCGCTTTAAGCAGATCGAGTCGGTGCTCGACAATCCGAAAGAGTTAGAATCGTCCAGTGAGGTGCTCAGCTCATCGTTGATTGCGAATCTTAGGAGTCAGGAGTCTCAAGTAGGACAAAAGGTTGCAGAACTGAACGAGAAATACGGCCCCAGGCATCCAACGCTCGTGCAGGCAGCCTCGGAACTAAAAGAAATTCAAGCCCGGATCCAGCATGAGATCAAGAAGGTTTACACCTCGGTAAAGGTCGAATACGAAGTGGCGAAGGGCCGTGAGCGCGTGGTGAGAAACGCGTTAGATCAACAGAAGTCTGATGTCATGGCGTCGGGGCAGCATGAGGTGCAATACGGCATTCTCGAACGGGAAGCCCAAAGCAATCGGCAGCTCTATGATATGTTTCTCAAGCGGATGAAAGAAACGGATATTGCCATCGACATCAGATCCAGTAATATTTACATATCCGACCCGGCCATCGTTTCGTTCTCCCCAATTAAGCCAAAGAAAACTACCACTGTGATGCTGGCGGCGCTTGTGGGCATTTTAAGTGGGCTCGCGTTAGCATTTTTCCTCGATTACATGGATAGCTCGTTTAAATCGCCTGACGACATTACTCACTATTTGCCTGGCGTGGCGTTTCTTGGTTTTTTGCCGATTTATCGCCCGGACAAAAAAGCATCTGGTGGGGTCGATTTGGCGGCGCATGAAGCTACCTACTCAATTTTTGCAGAACATGTCCGTTCGGTTAGGACTAGTTTGCTCCTTTCCGCCGCTGATAAGGCGCCGCGGTTGATTCTTGTGACGAGTGCGATGGCCGGAGAAGGTAAGTCGTCCTTTTCCATCAATCTGGCGGTTACCTTTGCGCAATTAGGCCATCCGACTGTGCTGATTGATGGCGACTTACGCAAGCCGCGCATCGCATCATCCTTGGGGCTGCAAGTCACAAAAGGACTGAGTCATTATCTGGTCGGCGAAGTGGGCCTTCAAGAGATTATCAAGCCGACCATGGTGCCGAATCTGAAATGTATTCCTTGCGGAGCGATCCCTCCAAATCCAGCAGAACTGCTCCAATCGAAGCACATGTCTGACCTCCTTGAGAACTTTAGAAAAGAGGGCGTTTATGTCGTCGTAGACTGTTCGCCTGTTTTGGCTGTGACAGACCCGCGAATTTTAGGCCCGCTAGTTGACGGCACGATTTTAGTGGTGGGTGCAACGAAGACACCTCGTCAAGCTGTCCGCATGGCAGCCAAGAGGCTGACCGACGGTCAAACGAGGTTGCTGGGAGTGGTGTTGCAGCGGCTGGCTGCCCGTGACCTTTCAGAGTACAGCGGCTATTACTCGTATTACGGTAAGGCGTACGGAAAGAAACCGTACGGAGAGAAGCCTGATGAGTCGTTGGTGAAACGTTCATAGCTGTCAACATTTCGTATGGCTGTGAATGAAGATAGTCGGTTTGTCTGGCGCGGGCTTCTCCTCCTCCTCCTGTGGTCTCCTATTCCATCAGGTTCGATCGCTCCCTTAGCGCAGGTGCTTCTAACTGGGGCAGTTTTCGTTCTGCTGGTTTATTTGCTCTTGCGCGTCGATTTTTCTTCCAATGATACAGCGAATAAACCCTTCCGTTTGATTCTGGCCTGCTGGATACTGGCTACCCTATTTGCATTTTTTCAAGCGGTCCCCTTGCCGTCTCAAATGGTGGCAGCTCTTTCACCATCCGTGCAGAGTCTCTATAGCTGGACAATTCCTGATTATCACGATGACCTGACTTGGCGGCCCCTCTCGACTACGCCTGGGGCGACGATCCAGACAGGCCTCCTGATCGGTGCTTGTGGGGCTGTATTTTTCCTGGTTGCTCGTCTAGCTAGGACTCGTGAACGGATTCATGCTTTGGCCTTGACCCTAGTTCTGATCGGCATGGGCGAATCCCTGTACGGACTTGCTCAGGTCGGAGGCTCCCTATCCAGACCGGCATCAGGAAGCTTTGTGAACCGGAATCATTTTGCAGCGCTCCTGGCGATGGCTCTGTGCGTGAGCGTTGGTCTACTGCTTTCCCGATGGCAGGTGGGTAAAGAGGGAACTGATGAATCGCGGGCGAAGGTGCAACTTGATCAGTGGGCGCAGGGGAGCCCGCTAGTTATCGCTGCTTTGACCATGTTGGCCGGCATCGTGTTTTCGTTCTCGAGAATAGGGTTGGTTGCCCCCCTTGCGATGTTGGCCTTGTTCGGGAGCCTCTGGCTATCTGGAGCTGTGCCTGGGCGCATTCGTCTTCTTGTAGTGGGAGCGGGGGTTGTTGCCGTTCTCCTCATGTCAGGAGCATGGGCTGCGCTTGAAGTGACAGTCGAGCGGTTTCAAATACTGGAAGTGTCCGATCGTCTAGCAGTAAGGGAAGGAACGTATAGGATTTTTCAATCCTTTCCGGCCGTCGGCATCGGGCTAGGTGGGCTTGTTGATAATTTGCCTCGATTTATACCAAGCCAGTCTGGGGAAGTTGTAGACCATAGTCACAATGAGCCCCTGGAGATCCTTGCTGAAGGTGGCGTGAGTTATGGCCTGCTCTTCATAGTTGGCCTGATGGCATATTGGGGCACATTGATACCGGCTTGGTTGGGCCGTCACGATCCTCTAGCCAGGGGATTAGGATTGGGTTGTCTTGCTGGCATGATGGCGATTCTCCTTCACAGCTTCGTCGAGTTTCCCCTACGAATGCCGTCAAATGCATTATATCTTTCTTCCCTGATGGGGTTGGGCTGGACGGTCATCCAACGACGCTCTGCGTCTTATGCCAGTGAGTCATCGCATAGTTATCCGTGTGGCGTTTCATTCATCCGTATGGTCGTGCTGATTGGTGCGCTAATAGGAGTTGGACTCAGCGCGGTGGCTGGCGTGGCAGATTTATTAGATAGAGCAGGGGACAATTTTATAATCAGAACTTCCAGGGCAGTGGGAGAAGAACGAGAAGCCCTCTTAGCCGAATCGTTAGTCATGTATAACCGGTCGGTTACTATTGAGCCCTGGCAGCCTTCTCATGCCTATCGACTAGGACGGGCCTATGAAATTAATGCGGTATCTGCTTCACCTTTCAGCACTTCAAGCCAAATTTTTTGGGCTTCTGCGGCCCAGGCCTATGGGCAAGCAGTTCAATCGCATCCGGCGAATGGTCGCTTACAAGTAGCTATGGCTTGGGCATCGCTCCAAAACGGTGACATCGATCGAGGTCGTCGCGCTGCTCAAGCAGCGCTCAAGCTGACTCCTGACGATCAAGAGGTGCAATTCGCGGTTGCGCGTTGGTACCTCACGGAGTGGGAGAGTTTGAACGAAGAAGATCGGCGTTTGACTGCGTCGCTGGTACAGCGAGGGGCCAGTGAGTTCCCCGAACGATACGTCGAGGCAGTCTGGCAGTCCATGCGCAGTCCTGGGCAAGTAAGGTCCATTTTACCTGGAGACTTACGAGTTCGACGCCTTCTTTTGAATAGGCTGACGGAGCAACAGTATTTCGCGGATCGATGGGCTGAGCAGGCAGACTATCCGGCTCTACGGTCGTCTTTGCCTGAGACTGGAGTTCGTGTTATGGCGCGTGGGCAAGTAAACAGTTGGCAAGAGCCTCTGGGTGGTGCTACTTCGATCGGCCCTTGGGCTGGGATGGTGGAGGGGTGGCTATCGGGAGGACTGACAGCCTCGTTGGATCTTGAGCTGCCACCGGGAGAGGTCGTCCTTTATATACCGATACAGGGGGAGGCGGCTGGTGGGGTCTGGCCAAGACTTAGTCTGACTCTAGGTGGAAATGAAATATTGGCACCGACAGTTTTAGGGGGAGGCTGGCAAAATTCCTTTGTTTTCTTGTCAACCCAAGGGGGAAAGTTTTCGTTGCAGGCGGTCTTGGGCAATGGTGCAGTCCTTCTTGAAAATGGTCGATTTATTGAACGCCGTGTTCGTCTTGGAGCGATCAAGATCTTAGCACCCGGGCATGCCCTTCGTGGTGGCTCTGTTCCGTTCTTCTTTTGGAAAAAGGCTGCGTGAGAGCAGTTCTGTATTGTGCGAAAAAATCGATCGCACAATAGTTCACATTACAAGGACGAAGTAGCATGTGTGGTATAGCGGGCATCTTCAAGGTGAATGGCCGTGTAACGGTCGATGATGTTTCGGCTGTTTTGAAGATGATGGATACGCAGGTTCACCGTGGGCCGAACGATTGGGGCCTCCTTCTACCTGATGAATCTCTTCACGATCCGCAGATTCGTGGACTGCTCGCCGCGTTTGATAAGACGCATATTCGAACCTACAGAGGGTCGGTCGACGCGCCGTCCGCCGTCCTGGGTGCCCGTCGTCTTTCAATTATCGATCTTTCTCCACGTGGGCGCATGCCGATGGGGAGTGCTGATGGTCGAGTCTGGCTCACCTACAATGGAGAAATTTATAATTATCGAGAGCTTCGGGCTGAGCTCATGCATCGAGGGTACGCGTTCCAATCGGACACCGACACGGAAGTTATCCTCCACGGCTACGAGGAGTGGGGCGCAGATGTCGTACAGCACCTGCAAGGAATGTTCGCGGTGGCTTTCTTCGACATTCGAGCAGTGGATAAGCCGGAACTTTTTCTCGCCAAAGACCGGTTTGGCATGAAGCCTCTTTATTGGGCCAGAAAGAACGGCACGTTTCAGTTTGCCTCGGAGGTGCGCGCGTTGATGGCTGGGGGGCTGATTCCTAATGAGCCAGAACCACGAGGCTTCCATGGATTTCTTGTTTTTGGTTCGGTCCCGACCCCATTTACCACCGTGCGAGATGTCTTTTCTTTGCCTGCTGCCCACTCTCTGCTCATAAATGAGCGGCGATACTCTTTCCCTACACCAAGCCGGTATTGGTCCATCCCGAAAAGTGGAGTCCTCTCGGTAGATTTTGGAGAGGCTGTGGCTGAAACTAGGCGTCTGCTTGCGGAATCAGTTGAGAGTCATCTCGTCAGTGATGTGCCACTTGGCGTGTTTTTATCCGGAGGATTGGACTCCTCGGCCATAACTGCATTTGCTGCAAAAAAAATGGCCAGTCCGCTGACCACACTCTGTGTATCGTTTGAAGAACAGGGGTTCTCCGAGGGGCATCATGCGGAACAAGTTTCCAGGGAATTTGGCTGTAAGCATATAGATGTGCGTCTTCGTGCGCGTGATTTTGTGGAAGAGATCCCCAAGATCTTAGCAGCTATGGACCAACCGACGGTTGACGGAGTGAATACGTATTTTATCGCTAAGGCTGCGCGAGAGGCCGGATTGACCGTAGTACTCTCAGGCTTGGGTGGCGATGAACTTTTTTGGGGGTATCCAGGGTTTCGCTCAGGGCCGCGTCTGTTCAATTGGGCAAAGCTTCCAGGATTGCGATTGGCAGCGGCGGGCGTTGGTGCGCTTAGCGCGAGGCTTGGGCTGGATCGATGGGAGAAGGCGGAATTCTTGCGTGAGGATGGGCCGATCGGAGCGTATTGCGCAATTCGTGGACTGTTTCCACCTCATCGTGCGGCTCGACTCCTAGGTGCTGGCCTGCTTCCTCTTATCGCCCCCGATATGCGTGGGCGATCTTTGTCTATGCCAGAGTATGCCCAGCTGGAGTTTGATTTGTATCTGCAGAATCAGCTGCTTCGTGATACCGATGTGTTTGGCATGGCACACAGTCTAGAAATTAGGGTGCCGTTTCTTGACCATCGTCTCGTTGAATTTGTTTCGGCGTTGCCAGAAGCGATCAAGACATCGAAGGTTTACAGCAAATACTTGCTCATTGCTTCGCTCGGCAAGGATCTCAATGCTTCGGTTTACACGCGCAGTAAAATGGGATTTACATTTCCATTTGAGCAGTGGATGAAGGAATATAGCGCGGACATTGCACGCCATGCTCAGTGTTCTTTTCCGATAGAAAAGTCCCAGGCTCGAGCTGTAGAGAGTGCGTTCAATAGAGGGCAGATGCATTGGTCTCGTCCGTGGGCCGTAGCGGTTCTGAAGGGACTGAGCAGGATTAGTGCATTGCCTGTATGGCGGAATCAAGCGGGCCTCAATCGGATTTTGTTATTGCTTCCAGAGGTATACCGTTCAAAGGGGGGTATACCTGTATTCGGTCAGGATCTGACTCGAGCGCTTGGAGAAGGTTTTCCTCAAAGCGAGCTGCGCGTGATCAGTGTCAATGATGATCTGCTGCCAAGCAACCATCCTGACTATAGTCGAGTCAATTTTATCGGGTGCGGTCCGAAGGGTTCGGTCTTTAGAAAATGGCGCTTTGCCTATAACGTGCTATGCGAAGTCTTGATGCGTCGTCCTAATATTCTTGTGTGTGGTCATATTAATTTCTCTCCCTTGGTCGCGCTCGTTTCATTCGTGAGTAATATTCGTGTAGTGCTTGTTACGTATGGGATAGAAGCATGGAATCCGAATGTGCTTCTTCGTATGGCGTCGAAGTGGATTCAGTATGTAGTCTCGATCAGCCAATACACTGCAACCAGGATGGAGGAGTGGGGCGTTAAGCGTGACCGAATGAGTATTGTTTTTGTTGCCGTTGATGGTGAGATATTTAGGCCTATTCGCAGGGGGAAGCTGCCTGACAGTCCGGTTCTTTTGACCGTTGCTCGGTTAGATGCCAGTGAGCGGTATAAAGGGGTGGATCGTGTCCTCAATGTCTTAGGGAAAGTTCGAGCCAGATCCCCTGGTGTTCGGTATATTATTGCGGGTAAAGGAAATGACTTGCCAAGGCTTGAAGCTCTTGCTCATGAGTATGGCGTCGCAGACTGTGTTGAGTTTCGAGGGTATGTGTCTGATGAAGACTTACCGGAACTATTCAGCGTTGCTGATATTTTCGTGATGCCATCTCAGAAGGAAGGGTTTGGAATCGTTTTTATCGAGGCGTTGGCTTGTGGTGTGCCGGTAATTGCGGGCAACTGTGATGGTTCGGTGGAGGCAGTTTTAAATGGCCGCATCGGTCTCTTGGTGGACCCTGATAAGCCTGCCGATCTTGAGCAGGGGATCCTGAGTTTTCTAGATAGGACGATAACCCCCAGGCTTTTGGATAAAGAGTACCTGAGGCGAGAGTGTTTGGATTCGTACGGTTTTGACCGATTTCGAGAAAATGTTCGCACGTCTTTTGAGAGGTTAAGTTGATCTGCCGCTCAGGTTTGAAAGTAAATGCGTATAACACTGGAATGAGAGAAAATGACGTCTGATCAAAAGTTGGATGTTAAGAGTCTGACGCACATTCGCGATCGGATATATGAAAGGTATCGGTCGAGGGGCGTGGGCGCGTATTTGGCGGATGATCGGGAGTGTCGGGCTCCGTATTTACGCCATCTCATTCGCAAGCATGTGCCTCCTTGCCGAGAGGTGAAAATCCTTGATCTCGGGTGCGGGAGTGGCACGCTTATTTATTTTCTGCGCGAGGCGGGCTATCACTGTGTGTCGGGGGTAGATTGCTCACCGGAACAAGTGGCTGCAGCCAGAGATCTAGGCATTGAAGGTATCCGCGAGGCCGACTTAGGCGAGGTTCTTCGCACTCTCGATGGTGAAGCCGTAGATGTGGTAATTGCTTTTGACGTGATTGAGCACATGACTAAGCCGGAGTTATTAGCGTTCGCGGATGAGGTTTATCGTGTTTTGAGGACTGGAGGCCGCTGGATTCTTCATGCACCAAATGCGGAAGCATTGTTTGGCTCGCGCGTACGTTATGCGGATTGGACCCATGAGCAGGCATTTACCAAGGAAAGCCTTGAGCAGTTGCTTAGGACTGTTGGCTTTAAGGAGATTCATTGCTATGAAGACGAGCCGGTCATCCATGGGTTCAAAAGCTTTATTCGCTGGTTGACATGGAAGGCCGTGCGATCTGTTCTCAGGGTTTGCTGGTTAGCTGAAACTGGGGGTACGGGGCGAGATGGTATTTTTAGTCAGAATTTGCTGGCAGTAGCAGGGAAGGAATAGTTGCAATGAACCAGGCTTTCTTGAGCTGGCCAATAGAGGGGTAGAGGATGTTTGAGGCCTGGTTATGGAAGCGTATTCGGTGGTCCCTTCGAAAGACAAGTTTGCCGATTAAGCCGACAGATCTCGTCCTTGATGTAGGGCAGGCAGTAACCCGCACCCGGCTGCAGATCTATTGCTAGAGTGGCACCTTGATCCTAAATATCGGCATGATGCTTTTGTCGTGGATCGGCCGGCTGTTTTAGCTGGCGCCTGTAAAATAGCATTCCGCGATAAAGCGCTCGATTACGTTATTGGGCCTCATGTTCTTGAGCATATGGGGGATACTGAGACCTTCTTGAAAGAAATGATGAGAGTCGGCCGAGCCGGGTATATCGAAACACCTAATGCGATATTCGAAATGATCGTTCCATAAGATGTTCATCTTTTGGAAATTATGAATGTGATGAAGCGCTTGTCATACATAAGAAACGAGCGGCTAGGCCGGACTCGTTTCTTAACGAGCTGAAGTTAGTTGAGCGATCTTCAGCATGGAGAAAATTTCCCTATGGCAATCCTGAGCTTTCCCATGTCAGTTACTTTTGGAAAGAGGAGATTAAGTTTCAGATAACCAATCCAGATATTTCATGTGACCGGTTTGTGGAGCCTGACTTGCAAGCGGTGGGTGAAAGGTTCGTTGCAAAGCGTTCGCCATTGCACAACCTCAGAAGCCTGGATCTTTTTATTCTGAGGTGGTGGTATCGGCTAAGAAAGAGATGGGCAGTTAATCTGGCAGAGTTGTTTGTCTGCCTGGAATGTCATGGGACGCTTGCAAGTGATCATGATTGGTCCTATTGCTCAGCTTGTGAAGTGCGCTATTCGAGGCGCCCGTTCCCTGATTTCAATTAACCTGTCCATTCGCGATCATCGGGTTAGTAGATTAATGGAGCTTGCGCTACAGTGTTGATCTCGATCTGCATACCTCATTATAACCGAGCCGAGTATTTGTTGGTTGTTCTTGATTCGATTAGGAGACAGGACTATGTGGCGGTTGAGGTCATCATCTCGGATGACGCATCTACCGATGAGTCCGAGCACGTGATTCCGGCGTATATCGCGAGTTTGAAGGGGCAATGTCCGGTCAGATTCCGTTATATCCGTCAGCCCAAGAATCTCGGTTACGATGCAAACCTCCGCGCATCGTGGGGGGCGGCAGAAGGCGAGTATCTCTTCACACTCGGGAACGATGATGCCCTTTCGAGTGAGAACGCGCTTTCACAGCTTGCGACTTTCCTCAAGCAGTTGAACCTCCCTGACGCAGTCTTTGTAAACTGTCACCCTTACGGGGCAGCTGGCCCAGTCGCGCGCCGTGCTCAGCGGACTGCTGTGATCGGGTCTGGTCCGAATGTGGCAGTTCGAACCTTTCGCTCTTTCAGTGTTGTCTGCGGCGTTGTCCTTAAGAATTCGTCGTTTAAGAGATTTGATACGAATAAATGTGATGGCTCAATATATGTCCAGATCTATATCGCTGCCAGGATCATTGCCGCTGGCGGGACTCTCGCGTCAATTGCAGAGCCTCTGGTAGCCATGAACGTGCAGATCCCAGGGAAGACAGTGAACAGTTATCTCGATGTTTTGGAACGAGATAACTGCAAGCTTACGCCAAAGACAGGAGGCCTGGATCAAGTAGGGAGAGTTGCCTGCGACGCGATTCTTCCTTTTGTTCAGGCACATGAGAGAGGACGCTACATTTTCTCAATCTACTGCCAGATTCTATGTTTTTCTTATCCGTATTGGCTTTACGATTATCGAAAGAATGGGGTCTACAAAGCGGCAGTGAATATGGCGTTAGGCTGTTTTCCTCCCCGATTGATTAAAATATCGAGAGTATCTTTGAGTACATGGATAGGCCTTCTTGCTGTCTATCTGGT
Source organism: Nitrospirota bacterium (assembly GCA_026387665.1). Lineage (NCBI taxonomy): Bacteria > Pseudomonadati > Nitrospirota > Nitrospirota bacterium. The sequence goes on along the minus strand of JAPLLG010000003.1, from coordinate 380,790 downwards.
AACTACATCAGCAGGTCTCCTCGTGCCTACTGGAATTTTAGAGAAACTCAAAATGCCTTTGTATAGATTGTCTAAGGCATTAGGATATTTAGGGAAGAAAAGTCTTTCCCCTTCTTGCGAATGACTAGCAAGAGCGAAAGGTGGGTACATTCCCCCAAGATCCTTTTGGTAGGCTCTAATGCACAGGGCTCACTTGAGAGTGCGTATTTCCGGGCATTAATTAAGGCTGGATTTTGTCAGACCGATTTGTTTGATGTAGGCCGTCTGACGTTTTCTATCCCTGGATCTCGAATCCCTGCACGTGTGTTTAATCGATCTGCACGGCTAATTTCAAGTTGGAGAATTGGAGCTAAACTGATCCAATTTCTATCTGCAAAAGGGAAATTATATGATGTTGTTGTCGTATTTAAAGGCGCAGAGCTCTCACGTTCTGCTCTTGACGCTTGTCGTTCGATTAATCCGAAGGCCCTGTGGGCCAATTATAACCCTGACGACCCGTTGAATGTGGCATCAAGAGGCTCCACAAACTCTCAAATCATCCGTTCGCTTAGCTTTTACGATTTCTATTTCACCTGGTCGCGACATGTTGCCTCCAAACTTGAAAAGCAAGGCTGTAAGAGAGTGGTCTATCTTCCCTTTGGCTACGACTCTGATTTCCATCGCCCCCCATCGGAACCGGTGGCCATTATTCCAGGGCGTGTGACCTTTGTGGGGGCATGGGACCCAGAGCGAGAATCAATTTTAACAGAGCTGGCAGATTACGATCTGCGAATATTTGGAAACAATTGGGATCGGGTTTCAAAAAACTCGCCACTTTTTCAGCGAATCGTGCCCCGCAACATATACGGGGAAGACCTATCAAGGGTGATGTACAGCTCATCGGTGTGCTTGAATTTGTTGCGTGCGCAGAACGTCGGTGCCCATAACATGCGCACGTTTGAAATCCCAGCTATGGGTGGCTTGATGTTGGCAACTCGCTCAGATGAGCAACATGAGTTTTTCCCTGAGGAAGCAGGCAGCTTAATGTTTGCAGACATTAAAGATCTCCGTGGGAAATTAGACAGGGCTATCGGAGATGAATCCTTGGCTCGACGGATACGTGATCGTGGCGCTGAGCTTGTTCAGCGTCATAGCTACACGGAACGTGCAAGGGATTTGATTCACATTATTTCCGCGTCGGCATTTTCATGAATGAACAGCTAAACATCCTTCTGTGGAGGAGCTGGATCCCACTCTATGAATATCCAGTCACTTTTTCTGCCTTGGCTAAGTATTCTATTGGGGGCACGTGCAGTCAACTGCTGTGGCATGCAAGAAACCTGACTCAGATGGGGCATCATGTGCAGGTCCTTGGCGCAACAAAGGAGGATATTGTAGAAGAGGCCGTTGATTTTGTCGGATCCAGTAACCAATCCGATCAGGAGCGATTGCTGGCATCTGGACGCATCCGAAGCCCTGATGTCATATTTCTGGAAGGGGCCTTTGCTGCGGCTGATTTCTTTAGGTCAAAGTTTCCCAAGGCGAAGGTTGTCCATATCGGGCAGAATATTGATCGTTACGGAAGTCACAAGGCATTTCAGGAAGAAACGGCCATTGATATTTATGCACTTGTCGGCCAAGGGCAGCTGGCAGAATACTGTGTCCGGTATCCCAGATTGCGTCATAAGTTTATGCTGATACGAAATGTGGTTCCATGGAACTGGCTGTATCAAGGGCTATCGAGGGTGCCGGTTGAGAATCGCATTGTGTGGGTAGGAGCTTGGACGAAGAAGGGGCTGCGTAGCTGGGCGGAAACGATGCAACGAGTGTTATGGGAGCATCCGTCTTATCGGTGGACGTTATATGGCCCTTGTCACGGGGCTCACATTAAGGCGGAGATTCCACCCTATATACTTAGAGGATTGCGATTCCGAGCAGGGCAGTTGTCAATGCACTCATTGCCCCTTGCCCAGTTGGCCAAAGAAATCAGCTCGGCCCGTGTTGTGTTAGTCAGTTTGGGAATTGAGTGTGGGCCAATTTCAACTCTCGATGCTCATGCAATGGGTCGGCCTGTTCTCTCAGGTAATGATATGGTTTATAAATATTGCAATCCTGAGGGGGCAGGGATTCGCGTGACCACGGCGGCAGAACGATATCAAGCGCTTATCAGGCTGATCAACGATCCTCTGCTAAGTGACGCGCTGGGCACAATGGGACAAGAATTAATTATTTCTGATTATGTGGAGAAGAATCAGAGAAACGATTTAAATCGGACATTGGGCTATTTGCGCGTTGTAGGTGCCTTAGGGGCAGTGAGCGCGTATACTCCACCAATGAAAATCGTTGAAAACGTTAATCACTTGGTAGACAAGATTAAAAGGAAAGTTCTTTCGATTGGGGTCAGTCAATCTCGGTGAAGATCCTTCACGCTCAATTCTCTCCTAAATTCTGCGCCGACAGCTTCTGGTCCCTGGTGGGCAACCTGGCGAGTGCCTCTGTTGGTCTTGTCGCAGTCAAAATTGTTACCAGTCTTGTTGGTGCCGATGAGTATGGGCAGGCAAGTCTCGTTCTAGGTGTACTTGCCTTGCTTAACGGTCTGCTTGTTGGTCCGCTCATGACCGTGCATCTTCGTGTGTACTTTGATTATCTGAAATGTGGAATGGCCAGTTGGTACGCGAGCACCTTCAACTGGGTGCTAGGCATTGCGGGAGGTATCGCACTTTTCATTTATCTGCTGGTGGCTCTGGCAGAGCGATCAAGGGGGGGCAGTGTGTATTTTCAGCTGGTTATTCCAGCTGCTGTGTTGATTCTCGTGCAACCGTTTATGAGTGCGACGACGAATTATCTGGAGGCTCATCGTCTTCAGAGACGACTTGCGATGACAAATATTTTCCTGAAAGGATTCTATCCCTTGGGCCTTGTGCTGTTGCTGGGCATGGCCATGCCAGGAGCAGATGCCGTTATCCTATCCCAGGGGCTTGCCATTCTTATTGTATTAGTTGTTTCGCGTTCGCCAAGTGGCCAGCGTGATCTTAATGAAAGGCCGGTGGATACGTGGAAGGAGTTGAGCAGCCTTAAGAATTCTTTCACCAGCTTTGGCTGGGCTCTCCCGCTCGGATATTTAGTTCACTGGGTGCTATCCACTGGAGACCGGTACTTGATTGAACATTTCATGACTCTGCGAGATGTCGGTATTTATGCAATGAATTATGGATTTTGGTCTCTGCCATATTTGATGCTGAATGGGTGGCTCGAAGTTTTAACCAGGCCGCTTCTGTATGACAAGGCTTCAGTGAATGATTGGCAGGGTGTGAAACGGGTGTTGCTATGGCGTACGGCGTGTGGTTTTCTCGGAAGCGTCTTGGGAACGGTGACTCTGTGTTTCGCAGGAGAAACAATTGCTGCGCTTATGCTCGGGAATAGTTACTGGATCGGTTGGCAGGTAATGATGTGCATTGCTACGGCCCACTGTTTTTATGTCGCGGGCTATTCGATTCTCCCTCTTTTTTTGGCGAGTAAAAGACCAAGGGGAATTCTAGTGGCGACCGCGGTGGCTGCAGTAAGCAATGTTCTGATCAATATCGTGGCTGTTCCTGCCTATGGCATGCTGGGTGCTGCCTTCAGCACGTTGGTGTCATATGTTATTTGGGCAGTAACGATAGCACTAGGCGCGCATTGGCTCATGCGTGGGCTACTCCGTCCAGTTCCTGTGCTGGCCAGTGGAGTGAATCTGTGACTGCATTTTCTCGTAAATGGAGGTTTCCATAGTGCTCACTCGACTATTTCATGCGCTCGCTAACCCGGAAAGTTTTTGGCGAGAACTGTTCCGATACGGGTTTCTCGCTAGGAGGTATGCGCCGCGCGATTGGTTTATTTTTCGGCACGAGGTGGCGAGAGAGTGCGCGATGAGGCGAGAACCGAAAGGTGGTCCTCCCGGGAAATTTGTGGAAGAGATTTTTCCTGATATAGCTAAGGCCGAAAGCCGAGTGAGTCTTGCCCGCCCCAATGCGTACAACCTTTCATGGGAAGAGGTCGTGACAATTTCATCTCTTGTTCAGATGCTTTCTCCAAAAGTCCTATTTGAGTTTGGGACGTTTGATGGTAGGACCACCCTGCATCTTGCGTTGAATTCGCCTGAGGCTGCCATGGTTTACACGATCGACAAAGAGAAAGGGAGATTTGATTTCGGCGCAGACACTCCGTTTTTTAAGGAGGTGCAGGTTGGTGAGTGCTTCTTGTCGACACCTGTGGAGAGTAAAGTCAAAATGCTGATGGGAGATTCCGGGGAGTTTGATCTTGCGCAGTTCAAGCGGAGGGTAGACTTTGTTTTTATAGATGCAGATCATTCTTATGCTGGCGTTATGCACGATACGGAGAAAGCGTTTGACATGATTCGTCCAGGCGGTTTGGTCGTTTGGCATGACTATCTGGTGATTGGCGATGTCACTAAGGCGATCGTACAGATCTGCAAAGGGAAGGCGCTCACGAGCTTGAAAGGGACAAGCTTGGTGGTGTGGCAAATGCCGCCAGTGTCATAATGCATTGTCAGAAAATGCCGCTCGTTACAGGTGTCACTTTTTTGAAATCAATGCCGTCGCTTCGGTTCTCAGTTTTGAGTTTTTTGAGCTGGGTTGCTGTGTTCGCGGTTATTGTCGGCACTGCACGGTGGAGAGGGTGATAAATGTCGTTAACTGCTTCGCAGTCGTGATTTTATTAATGCTTCATTGCCGAAGGATACTGATGTGAATTCGTAAGATCAGTTGTAAATATTTTATCCCATTGCTCCGCTGATAGCGTGAGAAGGTACATCGTGAAGCAATCATTGCATGGCCATGTAGAGCATCGGTATAAGCAGTGGTTTCTGGAAATAGTTTGGAACGATTGGCGCTCCCTGATTCCTCACGCAGGATCCAGGGGATATCGCTATGCAAAGCTTTTATATCAAATACTATTCTTTAGTGGTGTGCATGCGTTACTAGTTGTGCGCATCGGGAATCTTGGTTATCGGTATTACCTGTGGCCCGTGGCATACCTATGCCGGAAAATTCTTTACCATGTGTATCATGTGGATATTTGGGGAGAGACCTCGATAGGCCATGGTCATTGGTGGCCCCATCCTCTTGGAATCGTTTATAGCCGTCATGCCATCATTGGCTGCCGTGTTCGAGTGTTTCATAATGTCAGTATTATTAGTAGTCCATCGGGCATCCCGGTCATAGAGGACTTTGTTACTCTCTATGCAGGATGTTGTGTGGTAGGGAATGTCCGCGTCGGGCGGGGAGCGATCGTGGGAGCTCACGCAGTTGTTGTCAGTGATGTCCCTAAGTATGCCGTAGTTGTTGGCAATCCTGCTCGAGTAGTCCGATCTTGTCGAAGAAATGAAATAGATAGTGAGGATGATAAGTGGGAAGCGGAGTTTGGCTGTGGCGACAACAATAATGAAAATTCATAGGAAGTGTCATTCTGGATGAGAGTCCCATTCCAATGTTGCTATCACTGCTGATAATCACTGCTACGGGCATTTTGATTGTTAAGAGTCACGTGCAATCCTCATCGGGCGTGTGTATCGATATTGCGCGCCCACTGCCATTTTATGGCATTTTCTACTTCATGTATTACCTTCTTCCGTTTCTGATGTTGGCTCTGAGTGGGCAACTCCCCCATGAAAACCAGGTCTTTATAGCGTTGCTCATTTTCATTGGTTATGTAGCTTGCAGCATGGGAATGAAGTATGGCCAGTTTAGTGAAAACAAGATCATCTCTTCGACATGGCTGGGCCAGCGTGAAGCGCAGGTTCTCCTGGTATTCTGCGCTGTGGGCATCGGGTTAGTCGCATACGCGTATGTGTGGCGTGTCTCGGAAGGAATATTTTTCAATCAAGCGCGTTATTACGAGCAGGAGCGCACGATCGCCGCATCAGTTCGTGACGTCTTTGCGATGAATTTACAGTTGCCGATCATTCTTCTCCTTGGTTTTCTGTCCACTGTTTCCTGTCGAAACGTCAGGGTGCTATCTCGCGTACTTTTTTGGAGTTATGGGCTGGGCATTATCATGGTTCTGGTTTTATCTTCCCAGACCCGCCCTGCTATTACTGCGTTAATTTTTTTTCTTGTTGGCCTGAAGCATTACCGTAACATGATCGTCGGAGTCCACCATGCTTTGCTATTGCTGGCATTGTGTTTCTCTGTCGCGCTGGCTGTGCAAATGGTGCGACTTGGTGATGTCGAAGCGTTTGCATCTTCGGAGAATCAGTTCCTTTACGCAGTTAAGAACATTGGCTCGGGCGAGTTGAGCCGAATTGCTGAGTCGATGTCAGATGTTACGGAGCGGGTCAGTGATCGGGCTGGTGGGGGAATAAACTTTTTGTCTGATGTGATCGATGCGATCGATGCAGGTGAATCTCATTTGTATGGCGAGGGCATTGGTGTTTCTCTACATGCATTGATCCCTCGTTTTTTGTGGGAGGATAAACCCTCAGTTACATCCCCCCAACTGGTGGCGCAAGAGCTACTTAATATGCCGGTTTTGTTTGACACGGCACTGGGCCCAGTGACTCAGTTTTATATCGAGTTCGGTTGGCTAGGAGTGGCTATTGGCTATTTTTGTTTTGGTTGGCTCATGGGGAAGCTGACTTCGCGCATGGTGGAATCGCCTGGAGTTGGCATGTGGATCATTTTTTCATTTGTGTGGAGCTATTCGGTCAATTTGGAGCGCGAATTGGTTATAGGAATAATCGATATGTTTCGAAATGCTCTTTTTGTTTATGTGCCATACAGATGCATTATGTTTTTTTCTTCAGCGGGAAGTTCGACGCGATAAGCGAGGTTGTGTCGTGACCATGTTTTAAGTCGGGGGCTGGGGCGCCGTCTCCACAGGACGGCGTAGTCATGTAAGATTCAGTTTCAGCGGTCCAAGATGAAAAATTGATCTTGAAGCGAAGTCTTATCTGTTGGTCTGCCAGAATCTACCCACTACTTGCGTGATTAATTGTTGCGTGACAGCGACTGGGCCAGTATGGCGTATTCTTTGGACCTATGCAGGCCGTTCGTGAGGTCGAAGTTCTTAGGAACACTTGGGCCCTGCGTGTGCAGTTTTGCGGGTGCCGTTGCAAGGCAATGCTGGCGTAGCAGCCAGATAAGTCTCGTGCCAATTTGTCATGAATCCCAAGAATATGGGTTTTCCCCCTGTGAACGTCTGGCTCCGTGCCATGAGGTCTGGGCGTCCCGTGTTCGATTTGCCTCTGCTGGCCGTGCCAGGAGTATATTAGTCGCGGCGCTGGACCAGAGAGGTTATTGAGGATGCCAGCATGCGAGTAATCCACGTCGTCCCTGCGATTACAGAAGAAGCGAGCGGGCCTTCGTATTCTGTCCCACGTCTTTGCGAATCGCTGATTGCTGCAGGCGAAGATGTACGTCTTGCGACCGTAGGCTGGACGCGTATTTCTGCCAAGCCGGGGTATCTGATGAGTTTCCATTTGTGGTGGTGGTTTCGTCGTTTGGTGGTATCGCCGCAAATGTGCCGCTGGCTCAAGGAGGAAGTGGCATCGGGGAAAATCGACATCGTCCATAGTCACAGTCTTTGGACTATGCCAAGTATCTATCCTGGGCGTGCTTGTCGGTGTGGGCGCTCTCGACTCGTGGTTTCGCCACGAGGGATGCTCTCGCCTTGGGCGTTGCGTCAAAATGCCTTGCAGAAGAGAGTTTTTTGGCGGCTCTGGCAAGCGCCGGCCTTACGCCATGCAGCCTGTTTCCATGCGACGTCAGAAAGCGAATATGAAGATATTCGGAGGGTTGGCTTCACGCAGCCAGTTTGCATGATCCCTAACGGTATTGACGTCCCGATGCTTGAAGGAATGCCGAGTGGTGGTCGACGGAGGTTGTTATTTTTGGGGCGAATCCATCCCGTAAAAGGTGTAGATATTTTGTTGCGTGCCTGGCGGGCAGTAGAGGATCGATTTCCAGAGTGGGAGCTCCATGTCGCCGGACCAGGTAATAATCGCTATTTAAAAGAAATGCGAGCGTTGGTTGCGCAATTACGACTTGAGCGTGTTGTTTTTTGTGGTCCGCTGTTTGCTGAAGAAAAACTACGCGCTTATCGGGAGGCTAGCTTATTTGTATTGCCCACACATTCGGAGAATTTTGGCATGGCGGTGGCTGAAGCTCTGGCTGCGGGAACGCCTGTCATCGTGACCAAGGGCGCACCGTGGGGTGGGCTGGAGAAAGAGGGGGCAGGTTGGTGGATCGACATCGGCGTGGATCCGCTTGTTACCTGTCTTGAGCAAGCACTCTCTGCATCGCCCGAGCGGCTCAGGGAAATGGGCCGAGCTGGCCATGAGTGGATGAGGCGAGACTTTTCCTGGGATCAGATCGGTGCCCAATTCTTGGCAACATATCGCTGGTTACGTGATGGTGGCAGCATATTGCCGTGGGTGAGGCTGGATTAAGGCAGCGGGGAAGGGATGCATAATGAGATTTTGTGGTGCTCTGTGGTCCAGAGTTAAAGTTCACTGAGAGGGTTCTACCCCATTTCCACGGACGGTTGAATTAAGAGTTGCTCCCCCTGGTGCTGCTGATCGAGTCTCCGCCGCTGCCGGGGATTGTGCCAGCGCTCGATGTAATCAAAGATATCCGCTCTCGCCTCGGCTCTCGTCTGGTACTGCCGCCGATTGACCCGCTCCCGTTTGAGGACGCCGAAGAAACTTTCCGCCGCGGCATTGTCCGCACAACTGCCCACCGTGCTCATGCTATAGGTCACCTGGTGGGCCGCCAGGAACTGTTGGTATTCCGCCGAGGTAAACTGACCCCCCCGATCGGAATGGAGAATGACCGGGGTACGGGTGGGCCGCTGCCAGATAGCCATGAGGACGGCTTGGACGACCAGCTGGCAATCTTGCCGCGCACTCATGGACCAGCCCACCACGAGCCCTGAATACAAATCTAAGACGATACACAAGTACAGCCAGTGTTCGGCGGTTCGCACATAGGTGATATCGGTGACCCATTTGGTATTGGGCGCGGTGGCGGTGAAGTCTCGCTCCAAGTGGTTGCGGGTTCCAGCCGGAGGTGTCCCTGACGGCTTGGTGCGCCAGCGTCGCCGCTGCGGGAAGCCGCGCAAGCCAGCTCGGCGCATCAGACGGGCCACCCGGTGGCGCCCACATCGCTCACCGGCGTAACGCAGATCCTCCCAGATCCGCGGACTCCCGATAACGCCGTCGGAATCAGCATGGAGCTGACGAATCCGGGTGAGGAGCCGGGCGTTCGCCTGGTTCCGTGCACTCGGCACCCGCGTCGTCCAGCTATAATACCCGCTGGCCGACACGCGCAAACACCGACACATCAATCGGATGGGAAAGGCGGTGCGGCAGCGTTGGATCATCCGAAACTTCACTTCGACGCTCTCGCGAAGAACGCTGCCGCTTCTCGTAAAAAATCCCGCTCCTTCGTCACTCGGGCCAACTCGCGACGGAGCTGGCTCACCTCTTCATCGCGGGATCGCCCGTGGCCCACAAACGCCTGCTTGGGATCCTGCCGCAACTCGCGGCACCACCGTCCCAGGACATTTGACCCGATGCCTAGATCTGCGGCGATCTGGCTTACCGTCACCCCCGGTGCCTTCAGCATCGCCACCGCTTCACGTTTGTACTCGGCTGAAAACTTCCGTCGTGCTCCCATGACACCCCTCCTGGCTCATTATGAGCCGGAACCAGGTGTCCGTAAAAGTGGGGCAGAACCCAGCCAAGCCTATGGACGAATCTTGAAGAACGAGCAACAAGATCATGTAACCGTTCAATGTTTATATTGGCATGCTGAGAACGACTTGACTAGTATATTACATTAAGAGCATGATTTTAATGTATTAGGCAATTGATAGGCGCGGGCAGGGGGGGCAATCTATGAAGGAACTAATTCAGATAGAAAGCGCAGCTGAGCAGCTCAGTTGGATAAAGGGAGACATAAAGGAGATAAGGCGGGCGCGAGAAGCAAATCCTGAGAAAATTCTTTTTATCCATCCTCCAACCACAAGCAAGCATCCGGAACCACCTCTTGGCATTGCCTATCTCGGAGCATTTCTGGAGCAGTACGGGTTTCGCGTGACGCTTTTGGATATGGACCCTCTTGGCTTAACCGACGGAGATTTGAGGCGCGTCATTCGCGAAGGGCAGTTCCGTTTCGTTGGAGTATCTTGGATGACGCCTCAGAACCGTTTTGCGGAGAACATTCTAGCCATTATCAAGAGTATAGATCCCGACATCGTGACCATAGCTGGAGGTCCTCATCCTTCAGCGTTACCCGATGAGGTGGCTAGTAATCCGAACTGCGATTTTGTGGTATACGGCGAAGGAGAATTAACCTGTCTTGAATTGATGATGCGGTATGATGAGCTCTATCCAAATTTTAATTTTGTGGATGGACTGGTTTGGAAGGTTGGCGGCCGTACTCGTGTTAACGGGACACGTGCGTTGCTTCAGGATATGGATACGCTTCCTTATCCGTTATGGCGTGAATTATCTAGAGTCACGTATTTAGATATGCCTGTCTATCACCAGAAGGAAATACCAGTATTTCCGGTTATTACTGGAAGGGGCTGCCCGTACGAATGTGTGTTTTGCGATGAGGATTCCATTTGGAAGCGCCGCGTGAGGTTTCGCAGCATCCCCAATGTCATCGGTGAGATCAAAATGTTGCAGGAAATGTACGGCGCTCACACATTTAACATCCTGGACGATACTTTCACTCTGAAGAAGTCACGGATTAAGGAGTTTTGTGAGGCAATCCGGCAGCACTGCCCTGGCATTGAGTGGCGATGTACCGGAAAAGTGAACACGATATTTCCTGATATGCTTGCTGAGATGAAGTCGGCTGGGTGCAGGCTGATTGCCTATGGTGTGGAATCGGGCGATCAGAAGGTTCTAGATGCGATCAAGAAGAAGCAAACACTGGCCAGGGCCAAAGAAGCTTTTGCCATGACACGCGAAGCGGGCATCAGTTCGTTTGCCCTTTGCATGGTGGGCAATCTTGAGGAGAATTGGGAAAGCATCGAAAAGACCATCAAGTTTTTGGACGAGTTAAAGCCTGATTTTGCCTCTTGCTCAATCAGCACGCCTTACCCAGGGTCCCAGCTATACCCCATTGCTGAGAAAAATGGGTGGATTTGTGACAGCTACAGGGACTGGGAGAAATGGGTTCCCACGCCGCACAGTGTGCCGAATTATAAGCCAGTTTGCACAAATGGAATACTGAGCCAGGATGAGTTGCTGAAGGCCTACTATTACGTGAATCGACATATTGCTTTTTCAAGGCTGCGGGCTCGGTATGGGAAGTGCTATTATTTTAATCCATTGTTCGTTAAGCGTGAGATTATTTTCCGGTTAATAACCGCAGGACCGAAGGCATTTTTCCAAATGTTTTTCCGTTTAATTTTCACTGCGAAGATTAAACGAGAACCTACAATCGGAGGAGTCATTCTGCAGGATGAAGAAGGGAAGGTGCATGCATCTTCTTGCCTGTAGAGGTCTGTTATGTATTGTGAGTGGTAGAGTTTTTGTTGGATTCTATGAAGGGGAGCTAGGTGAATTTTAGGAAGCGTAGATAGCTTAAATTAATTTCGATGCAGGTATCGATGGCTCATCGAGACCATTCTGAGTTCAAGTTCGGTTGGGGCCGAAAATAGGCGAGTCCGCTGGAGAGAGGAGTGCAGGGAATGGAATCGAGCGAGAGTAAGAATAGGCGTAAAACGCCAGATCGTATAAGAGTTGAGCAGGGAACTGGATTGGCGTATTGTGAAGAATGTTCAACGGAAAATGAGCCCACAGCAGACGATTTTAAGATCAATTATCTTAAATGTGGTGGTTGCGGAGACATCATAAGTATTGCACATTTGGTCCAGTGATTGATCAGCTTGAGAGAGCTGTATGAGGTTCCCCTGAAATTTCGTCTTCCACGGGTGACGTATAATCGCAGTCACCATGAAAGGGAGGACGATGAAGATACCCGGCAGGAATACACCGCCGAGTTCAAGGCATTGGCGGTGAAGCGAGTCAACGATGGGCTGACAGCCGGAGCGGCGGCCAGGGAGTTGGGGTTGGTCGAACAAACCCTACGGAACTGGGTCAAGGCGGCCGCGGCCGGGACGCTCAATGGGGCGGGCGTCAAGGTGGTGACACCGGAGCAGATGGAGCTGTCACGATTGCGCGCCGAAAACGTGCGACTGAAGCGAGAGAACGAAATCCTAAAAAAAGCGACGGCGTACTTCGCAAGGGACACGCTGTGAAGTACGCCTGGATGGAGGGGCAGCGCACGGACTATACCCTGGACGAGATGTGTGTGGTCCTGGCGGTGAGCGAAAGCGGCTATCGCGCCTGGCGGTACGGCGGCACGCCGAATCGCACACGGCTGACGGATGCACAGCTGCTCGCGCTGATCCACGTCATTCACCAAGAACTCAAGGGCGCCTACGGCAGCCCGAGAATGGTGAGAGAACTGCGTGGACGTGGGTGTCCCGCTTCCAAGCCGCGAGTCGAACGACTGATGCGGGAACACGGTATTCGTGCGCGTCACAAGCGGCGGTACAAGGTGACGACGGACTCAAGCCACAACCTGCCGGTGGCGACGAACCGGCTGAATCGGAACTTCACGCCATCCGCCCCGAATCAGACCTGGACATCAGACATCACCTATCTGTGGACGGATGAAGGCTGGCTCTATCTGGCGATCGTGCTCGACCTGTTCAACCGCGAAGTGGTGGGTTGGTCGCTAAAACCCCGCATGACGGCGGACATTGTGACGGACGCGCTGACGATGGCGTGGTTCCGCAGGAAACCAGCTGTGGGGCTGATGCATCACTCGGATCGGGGCAGCCAATACGCCAGCCAACCGTTCCAGGACAAGCTGAAGGCCTACGGCATGGTCTGCTCCATGAGCCGCAAAGGGAATTGTTGGGATAACGCACCGACCGAAAGTTGGTTTAACAGTTTCAAGAACGAGCGGGTCCATGGGTTGCGCTATGCCACACGAGCAGCAATGACGACGGCGAGCTTCGAATACATTGAGGTGTTCTACAACCGGACGCGACGGCACTCGACGCTGGGCTACCAGTCGCCGATGCAGTTTCTGGATGCGTGGCGTCTGGCTCAACACGAGGGAAATCTGGTAGCCTGAACCCCGCCCGATGGAAGACGAAAAACAGAGGGAAGCTCAGTATGTAGCAGATGAGCTCATGCTCTTGGGCCGTGCTGTCCCTGGCATGTTACGCCGCCTAATCATTTTCTTGGTTGTCGCTCGCCATTCATTGCGCTCTGCTGAAGAAAACACAGCCAAGACAGGCTCAGATAGCATTAGGTCTTAAGTGTCAACCATTGGCCCATGTCGAAACATGTGCCGATTGGTCGGAGCGGGTTATTGTGTGTGCTTCCGCTGCTGCCGAGGGGCCATTTTGCACGAAGGAAACCATGGTGCTTCTAGTATAAGTGGATATACAGAGGTGAGAAGTGAGGATGCCCAACGCTCAAGAGTGGTCACGGATACTCAATTAGGGATGGTTCAGAACATGAAAAGTGGAGTCATTGCTCATGGCTGAAAGTAATAAGCAAGCAAGCAAGATTTGCATAGTTTCGTCATGTGGTGGACATCTCACCGAAATACGGGCGTTGAGACCTATATATGAGCGATATGAGTATTTTTATGTTTTGAACGATCGTGTGCTGCTGCCTGAAGATATGGCAGGTAAAACTTGGTTCATTCGGCACTCCGAACGGGACTGGCTGTTTGTTGTGAACTTGTGGGAAGCCTGGCGCATTTTGCATAAAGAGCGGCCAAGTATGATCCTGAGCGCGGGCGCAGGTCCAGTTGTGCCTTTTGCGATGATCGGAAAGCTATTCAAGATTCCCACGATTTTCGTCGAGACGTTTACGCGAGTGAGAGAGCCATCCTTAACTGGAAGAATTATGTGCCGACTTGCGGACCGATTCTTTTATCAGTGGAGGCCACTAGAGCGGTTCTTTCCCAATGGAGTCTATGGCGGACCTCTTGTATGATTTTTGTTGCGGTCGGGAATGGAAGCCAAGGCTTTTTGCGTTTACTGAATGCAGTCGAGATGCTTGCGGGGAATGGTCTGTTAGCGAGTGACCAGGTTTGCATTCAAGGTGGCAATAACCCCTCTTTTGTGCCGAAGTTTTGCAAGAAATATGACTTTCTTTCAATGGACCAATTCGCGAAATTCATCAGGGACGCCGATTTGATTATTGCTCACGCTGGGGCAGGCACGTTATTTCATGTTTTGCAGGCTAGAAAGGTTCCCGTGGTGATGCCTAGGCGTCGGCAGTATGGCGAACTTGTTGATGATCATCAGGTTGAACTGCTTCAGGCTCTAGCATTGGAAGGAAGGGTGGTTCCTGCTTATGAGCCTGAAGATTTACCTGCTGCGATTACAGAGGCTAGGCGTCGCAGCAAGCAACCGATGCAGCCTCCCCCCTCTCGCATGCTTGAGCTCGTAGGCCAAGCGATCACGGAGCTCATTGGAAAACGTTGAAGGTGGTTTTTGTCTTAATGTGCGAAAGCTAGAACTTAATCTGACAGTCAGGTAGAGTCCTCTCCTTCACGAAAGGAGTGAGGACGATGACCACCGAGCAGAAGATCATCCGGGCGAAGGTCGGCGTGTTGGAATTGGCAAAGCAACTCGGCAATGTCTCCAAGGCCTGTCAGCTGATGGGCTATAGCCGGGACAGCTTCTATCGTTTCAAGGAGCTCTATGAGACCGGCGGTGAGGCCGCCCTCCAGGAGATCTCCCGCCAGAAGCCGCTCCTGAAGAATCGTGTGTCGGCGGAGGTGGAAGAGGCCATTGTGCAAATGGCGATCGAGCAACCGGCCTGGGGGCAACTGCGCGTCGCCAACGAACTCCGCAAACAGGCCCTCACGATCTCCCCCGCCGGCGTCCGGTGTATCTGGCTCCGGCATGATCTGGAGACGATGCGGAAACGGCTCAAGGCGTTGGAGGCGAAGGTCGCCCAGGAGGGCCTGGTCTTGACGGAGGCCCAGGTCGTGGCGTTGGAGAAGGCGAAGGCGGACAAAGAAGCTCACGGCGAATTCGAGAGCGAATGTCCCGGCTACTGCGGCGCCCAAGATACCTTCTATGTGGGAACGCTCAAGGGCGTCGGGCGCATCTATCAACAGACGTTCATCGACACCTACAGCAAGGTCGGATTCGCGAAACTGTATGACCGCAAGACTCCAGTGATGGCCGCCGATTTCTTGAATGATCGGGTGCTGCCCTTCTTCGAGCAGCAGGAGATTCCCTTGAGCCGAGTGCTGACCGACCGCGGGACTGAGTACTGCGGGGCGCCCGAGCGCCATGAGTATGAACTGTACCTGGCCGTGGAGAATATCGACCACACGCGCACGAAGACGCGGCATCCCCAGACCAACGGGATCTGCGAGCGCTTCCACAAGACCATGTTGAACGAGTTCTATCGCGTCGCGTTCCGGAAGAAGATCTATCGGACGCTGGAGGAGTTGCAGGCCGATCTCGATGCGTGGATGGAGGAATACAACCAGCAGCGCCCGCATCAAGGCCGCTGGTGTTATGGCAAGACGCCGATGCAGACGTTCAGGGACAGTGTGTCGTTGGCGAAGGAGGAAATCTTAGCGGCGTAAACCCGGTGAGGACTCGCTGTCTGTCAGATGAAGTCTTGAGTTGTACACTTAATGCCTAAGACTGTGGATGCATCGGCAGCGTTGTCGAATGGTAGCCCCTGCTGCGTATTGGGCTCACTCCCATAACGTGCCTTTCATATGCTCGGTCCCCACGTCGACGCATTGTGCCTTGATGTTCGAATTGACAAGGCCTACGCTCCATGTCGAGCTTCGTCAGTAGGCTTTGATAAAGTGCAGTGCCGCGCGTAGTCATTTCTTTCCTGAATGGCCATGTTCCTCTCACAGCCTAACCACAGAAGAGAGTACCGGAAAAGCTGGGAAATTTGGCGAGCTAATTGATCTGGGCCTAGCACCGCATCGGTGCTTCGAGAGAATTTCTGTTTTTAGTTTCCGTTATACCTTACGGAATGTTGGTGGCAGGCTCATGCCTCTGATGAAGAGTTCCTGGTTGTGCAGTGATTGGGTTAGGCGGATTGGCGAGGTCATTATCATGAGCGTGATGATCTTCGCTGTATTTATGTTCCCCTGTTCAATCAGTCAGTTCATCTACCTTTAGTTTAGGATTTTCCTGTGGCCTACATTCTTGGCATCAACAGTTATCACGGCGATTCGTCCGCTTGTTTGCTAAAGAATGGCATATTGGTCTCAGCGGTGGAGGAGGAGCGCTTTCGTCGCATCAAGCACTGGGCGGGGTTCCCCTCAGAGGCAGTTCGCTATTGTCTGGCCGAGGCGAAAATTGGCTTGGACGATTTGGACCATGTGGCCGTCAATCAAAATGCAAAGGCCAATCTTTGGAGAAAGATCGGCTTTACCCTCGCTAAGCGGCCTGATTTTGGGTTGGTGATCGACCGTGTCAGGAATAAAAGTGAGCGCACCAATGTCCCTGCCCAGCTAGCATCACTATTTCCCGGACAGAAATTCACGGGCCAGGTCCATCATGTCGAGCATCACCTTGCGCACCTCGCCTCGTCTTTTCTTGTGTCGCCGTTCAAGGATGCTGTTGTTGTCTCGGTGGATGGATTCGGCGATTTTGCGAGCGCGGCTTGGGGTATTGGTTCTGGTCAGGATATTACAGTCGACGACAAAGTCTATTTCCCGCACTCTCTAGGGATATTTTATGAGGCATTGACCCAGTGGCTTGGCTTCCCCAATTACGGTGACGAATATAAGGTCATGGGGTTGGCACCCTACGGTGAGCCAAAGTTCATGACTGAGATGCGTCGCATTGTTCATTTGCGCGACGATGGTGCTTTCAGACTGAACCTGGATTTTTTTCGTCACCATAATGAGAAGGTCGAGTACGAGTGGGAGAACGGTGAGCCTAAGGTTGGGAGGCTGTTTTCCGTTGCGCTTAATGAGCTACTTGGTCCTGCGCGGCAGAAGGGCGATGAACTTACCCAGAGGCATAAGGATATCGCCCGGTCGGTGCAAGCGATGTACGAGGAGGCCCTCTTTCATTTGCTGCAGGTTTTGCATCGTAGGCATGGAGGCGAAAACTTGGCTTTGGCCGGGGGCTGCGCAATGAACTCGGTAGCCAACGGCAAGGTGTTGAGGAGTACACCCTACAAGCGGGTGTATATCCCCCCAGCGGCGGGCGATGCGGGCGGGTCCATCGGCGCGGCTCTCACCGTATGGCATACGTTTGGTGGCAAACGCGCATTTGTGATGGATCATGCTTACTGGGGGCCGCGGTTCGGCGAAGCCGAACTCCGTGAGAGGATAGGCGTAAGGGGTGAGGAGCTAAAGAAGCAGGGTTGCATCATTGAAGAGATCAAAGATGAAGGTGAATTATGCCTTCGGACAGCGCAGGAGATCGCGAAGGGAAAAGTCATCGGCTGGTTTCAGGGGCGTATGGAATGGGGACCCAGGGCCTTGGGAAATCGTTCGATACTTGGTGATCCGCGCCGCGCGGACATGAAGGACATCTTGAATCTCAAGATTAAGCGGCGTGAGTCATTCCGTCCCTTTGCGCCTTCTATTCTTCGCGAGGCCGTCCCTGCATGGTTCGAGACCGATGATGACGTACCGTTCATGATGCAGGTGTATCAAATTCGCAAGGGCAAGCGTCAGCTCATTCCTGCGGTCACTCATGTGGATGGGTCTGGCCGGCTGCAGACAGTCTGTCGTCATGCAAATCAACGCTACTACAGACTCATAGAGGCCTTTCTGGGCCTGACGGGGGTGCCTATTTTACTGAACACTTCGTTTAATGAGAACGAGCCAGTTGTCTGTTGACCTGACGAAGCCCTTGACTGTTTTTTGCGGACTCAGATGGATGTGTTGGTGCTGGGAGAGTTTGTGATTTCAAGGCGGGAATCCGAAGGCTAAAGGTGTCGGCTTAACGTATGCATGTGCTCTTCATTAATCGGTTTTTTTATCCTGACCAGTCAGCGACGGCACAGATGTTGACTGACTTGACTGAAGGGTTGGTGGCCCAAGGGTTTGCAGTCACGGTTGTGACCGGACGTGTTGGTTACTTGGGAGGGGATCAGAGTCTTCCCTCTGCTGATTCTTACAAGGGCGTCCGGATACAGAGGGTGTGGTCCTCGCGGTTTGGCCGCGGGTCTTCGTGTGGCCGGTTGATCGATTATCTGACATTTTACGTGGCATCAGCATGGACGGCGGCGCGAGCGAATGGTGTTAGTGTGGTGGTCGCGATGTCGGACCCACCCATGTTGTCGGTCCTGGCTGTACTTGTCGGGTGTTTCAAGCGATGGAAGGTGGTCTGTTGGCTGCAGGACGTCTTCCCAGAAATTGCGGTTCAAGCGGGGGTCCTGCCTGATGGCGCGGTGGCTCGGCTTCTCAAGCGGCTGGCACGTTGGTCGCTTCTGAGATCTGACAGGGTGATTGTCGTGGGCCGGTGCATGGAACGATATCTTCTTGGTTTTGGTGTTTCGCGCCAACGCCTTGCGTTGATTCCCAATTGGGCCGATGGCGAGATGCTAATGCCGGTGGTGGCTCAGGATAATTGGTTTAGAGCGAAACACAAGCTTGATGGCCGGATCGTAGTCATGTATTCGGGTAACCTGGGGGTGGTCCATGAGGCGCAGTCACTTCTTCCGATGATTCGTCATTTACGAGCCGTGCCGGAGGTGTGTTTTTTGTTTGTCGGCGAAGGGCAGGGTAAGGTGAGATTGGAGGAGTGTGTCGATCAGGAAGGTCTGGGGAATGTGATGTTCATGAGTTATCAGGCCAGGGAGCAATTGCGCTATAGCCTATCTGCCGGGGACATTCACCTGGTCACCCTCAGGAATAACATGGAGGGTTTGAGTGTGTCGAGCAAGATCTACGGAATCATGGCGGTCGGCCGTCCCGTCATGTTTATTGGGCCTGAGGGAAGTGAGGTGGCGCAGCTCATTCGGGAAACTGGTTGCGGTGAAGTTTTCGTCTCAGGGGATGGCGAGCGGATTGCCGTGGCCATCGTCGCGCTCGCCAGGGATCGTGAGCGGCGGGAATCCATGGGCTCGTCAGGCCGACGGTATTTTGAGACCCATTTAGATAAATGTATAGCGATAGAGAAATTTAAGGTCGTGCTGCAAGGCTGAAGGCTATGTATCGTGTCGGGTCAAGAAAATATAAAGCCTACCTGGTTGCAGGAGACGCAGCCATACTCTTGGGCGTCTTTTTTATGGCCATGGAATTTTGGTGGGATGTTGGCCCTGAGGGTTTAAGTGAATCCTTTCATTCAGGGTTCATTGTGCTTGTCGCATATGTTTTATTTTTGTTCCTGTTTGGCCTCTACAATATCCGCATGAACTATCGAGCCCAGAAAGCTTCCACAATGGCTGATATTAGCAGTGCTGTGCTGGTCGCTAGCATGGCACTCTCCGCGCTCTATTACATGCTGCCGGATGTGAAGCTGCCTCGTGGGGTGTTCTTGATTCAGACGATCTTTGCAGTTCCCCTGCTGTTTTTCTGGCGAACAAACTTTTGGCGATTGCGCGACGAGTCGCTGGTTCCCAGGAACGTTCTTATCGTCGGAGCAGGGGAGGCAGGTGCGACGGCGTTGAATATTCTGGAGCGGTTCCACTCGGAATATCATGTCGTGGGATTCATTGATGACGCACTGGACAAGCAAGCTCGGACCATTAATAATTATAAGGTATTAGGCGGTTCGGTGGCTCTCGTTACGCTTGTCAGGCAACACAGAGTCGAGGGCATTGTTGTGGCCGTGGTAGGCCAGAAGCAGGAGCAGCTCATTCAGGCTGCGCTGCAATGCCGAATGCAGGGCGTGTTTGTGTCCGATCTGTTGACATTGGGGGAGGAGCTGACGGGACGGGTGCTCTTGGAGCATGCCCGCGAGTCCTGGTTTGTCTTTTCGTCAGGATTTCTGATTTTGCATCAGCATACGTTTCGGCGTATCAAGCGGCTCCTCGATGTGCTTTGTGCAACGATAGGGTTGGTGCTGGCAAGCCCGATCATGCTGATCGCAATGGCCCTGATCAAGATGGAGACGCGTGGCCCAGTGTTCTACCGCCAGACTCGGGTGGGACAGAACGAGCAGCCCTTTACCGTGGTGAAGCTGCGGACAATGTGTGCAGACAGCGAGAAGGGATCCTTGTACACCGCTCAGAATGATCCCAGAGTTACGCGCATTGGGAGAATGTTGCGTTTATGGCGTATTGACGAAATCCCGCAGATGTGGAACGTGCTCAAGGGCGATATGAGTTTCGTGGGGCCGAGGGCCGAGTGGGAGCTATTGGTCAGGGAGTACCAGGATAAAATCCCCTATTATTCATTTCGGCACATGGCGAAGCCTGGCATTACTGGATGGGCTCAGGTGAACTATCGATACGGGAGTTCGGTGGGAGATGCGGTGAGAAAGTTGGAGTACGACCTCTATTATTTAAAGCATATGTCTGTCGCGTTGGATCTGAAGATTATTTTTAAAACTATCTCCGTGGTGTTATTGGGGCAAGGCAGTCGCTAGTTGGTTTATAATGACAGGTCGATCTTGATGTAAGGCGGAGCACTTACTTTAATACTTTCGGATAATTGACCGTCTGTGTTGGCTTGCGGTTCAAAGCGCTGTAGTATTCGTTGATATGTTGATGGTTGAGGAAATACTCATTCTTTATAGGGGGCTGGTGTGAAGAAAGCTCTCATATGTGGCATTTCAGGGCAAGACGGTGCGTACCTTGCTCAGTTGCTCTTGTCTCAAGGGTATGAATTGTGGGGGACTTCAAGAGACGCGCAGGTGGCGAACTTTTCAAATCTTAGAGCGCTAGGAATTTTAGAGCGTGTCAGTTTTCTGTCGATGGCGCAGACTGATTTTAGAAGTGTGCTGAATTGCCTGGTTCGTTCTGAGCCTGACGAGGTTTACTTTTTATCTGGGCCAAGCTCTGTGGGGTTGTCCTTTGAGCAGCCTGCAGAAAGTATTGAGAGCATGACTTTTGGTGTGCTTAATCTGCTTGAGGCGGTGCGGTTCCTTGGCCGGCCCATCAGGGTTTATCATGCCAGTTCAAGTGAGTCGTTTGGTGACGTTGGCCAGCAAAGCGCAAACGAACAAACCCCATTTAGGCCACGGAGTCCTTATGGCATCGCGAAGGCGTCGGCTCACTGGCTAGTGGCGAACTATCGCGAGGCTTATGGGGTTCATTCCTGCAACGGAATTCTATTCAATCATGAATCTCCGTTGAGACAAGCTCGATTTGTTACGCGCAAGACTGTTTCAGCCGCGTGTCGAATAAAGTTAGGGTCGGGGGAGCGTTTGCGTTTAGGCCGACTTGATGTCACTCGTGATTGGGGGTGGGCGCCAGACTATGTAGACGCGATGTGGCGTATGCTTCAGATTGATGTTCCTGGAGATTATGTGATTGCCACGGGGCATAGCTATACCTTGGAGCAGTTTGTGCAAGGTGTTTTTTCTCATCTAGGGTTGGATTGGCGTGAGTTTGTTGATGTTGATCCTTCGTTGTTTCGACCATCAGAAATTGCGCATAGTGCTGGGGACCCGAGCAGGGCAGCAGCTGATTTGGGTTGGACGTCGAGTGCGAATTTTTCTGAGATTATTGAGCGACTCGTGGTTGGAGAGTTGACGAAATAGTCGTAGTCCGTAAGCGCCTCTTAGTTTGAGACGGTTCAAATGGAGAACTTTCTGGGGGGTGACGTTAGCTTCTCAAGGGGTCGATGGGAAGTAAATGGAAAGGGCCGGAGAGGTGATCCTCTCCGGCCCTTTGTTGTTTCCGGATGAATGCTTGTTATGGCGTGCAGCCGAGTGGGAGATTTCCGCTGGGACTGACTACTGTGCATTTCGTGCTGGTCGTTCCCATCGTTTTGGAAATACCACCTCCGATTGACGCGACGACAGCGCTAACGGCAACGACGACCGCTGCTGCTTGAGCAGGAGCTGCAGCCGTTGCAGCCGTCGAAACGGCTGCGGCTGCTGCTTTAGCGGCGGCAGCGTTCGGAGCGGCAGCCACAGCAGCGGTAGCGGCAGCGCCGGCAATGGCGGCGGCGGCGGCCGGGGCGGCGGTAACGGCGGCGCTCGTAATGGCGGCGGCAGCGGCCGGGGCGGCGGTGACGGCGGCGCTTGTAACGGCAGCGGCGGCCGCGCTGGCGGCAGCGGCGTTCGGGGCGGCAGCCACGGCGGCGGTGACGGCGGCGCCTGTAACGGCAGCGGCGGCCGCGCTGGCGGCGGCGGCGTTCGGGGCGGCAGCGGTAGCGGCGGAGACGGCGGCAGCGGTCAGGGCTGCAGCATTGGCCGGATTCGCAGCTACGGCGGCTTTAGTGAGAGCTGCAGCTTGCGCTGGATTGGCCTTGATAGCAGCAGCCAGTGCCGCCGGGGTGCTGGCTGCCGTTTGAGCTATGGCTGCCCCTTCAAGCCCTGCAAAAGTTGGCAAGAGTAAGGCGCTGCATAGTAAGAAACTGCTGATCTGGTGATTCATTGTCGTCCATCTTTTCATGTGAAGCCTCCTTGCGTCATGCCTGACGCTGTGAACGTCCATACCTACTGGAACATACCAGCTAAATGGTATAAGTTTTTTCGTGCTGAGTGCAAGAAAATTACGGCAACCACGCGTGAGAATCAGGCGAAATATACTGAAAATGCCGAAGGGCTCGTTCAGGGCAGCCAGCGGGGTGAGGCTGGAACTCTCTAATGTTTTGAATGGGATGTGGTGCCGAGGGACAGAATTGAACTGTCGACACCAGCCTTTTCAGGGCTGTGCTCTACCAACTGAGCTACCTCGGCACGATTCACGGCAAGAAGAGCGAGGCACTGTTACAGGATCGATGGACAAAAATCAAGTCTCTGTCGGTTTATCCTCTGCAAGTGCCGACGGAACAGGCTGTGGCGGAGAGGGAGGGATTTGAACCCTCGGTAAGGGTTTTGCCCCTACGGCAGTTTAGCAAACTGCTGCCTTCGGCCGCTCGGCCACCTCTCCACTGTTCTCAGCCCTACGCGGGGTTCCCGATCATGTGCGATGCGGTCGATGATCGTAGGATAACCAGCAATCGAGCCGTGATCTTACCTCAGGCCATGTGGGAGGTACAAGCCATTCGCGAGGTGGAGCAAGAAAAACTCTTGGGGGAAACGGCGACGGTTCAGGCGTCCACTTGCTTGTTCCACTGAAGAACGATGGGTTTTTTTGCGAGCTGGACGAGGGAGGAGGAGAGGTTGCCGATGTAGTGCCAGGTTGTGGTGAGGCTGGTTGTGAGGTCCTGTTCCCACAGGGGGAGAGGGATGGCGAGGGTCTGTGAATGTTGGAGGCTCGTGGACTCTGAGTCCAGGGCCGTCATGCGGGCGAGGGGTGCCTCGTAACGGAGCTCTGAGTGGCTTGGTCTGATGACGCCGCTGAGGGTCAGCATGTGGAGTGCGGCTCGCTTCTGTTTCGTGCGGGCGTGACGCAACTTCAGATCATGGATTTTGGATGAGATGACGTGCATGGTGTCTTCCTTCTGTGTCCTGGTGGAGAGGTCGAGTGCTTACATCCAGAGGGTCTGGCGATGGGCCTCGTCTGGTTCCTGGGAATTCCAGCATTGCGAGCAGGGGGTGAAGGGGTTGTCGGTTTCCGGCTGCAGGCTTCCGCGAAGGACGAATTGATAGATATGGCAGCCGCAGAGAGGGCAGGTTTTGCTGTTGCGTTCCCGATGAATGAATCTGATCGTTCTCGTCTGTTTCTGCATCGGTTCCTCCTTCACGAAGTAGGGGGCACGAAGGCGCGCTGGCAGGTGATAGTGCCGCAGGGACGAGTTTTTGAACATACCGTAGAGGTAGGTGGGGCCGAACTAAAGAGGGGGTTCACGGTAAATCATCGCTAGCTCTGCACGTATAATACTGCTAGTAAATCAATGGATTGCGACTTATTTGCAATTCTTAACATTAAGTCATTGACGTGCGGGATGTTGCTCGTTGCTGAGCGGAGACTGCTGCTGTTGAGGTCAGGCGTGAGAGGGATTCTGGCAATGGGGTTGGGAGCAAAAGGCAGAGGCGTCGGCTGTTTCAGGCGCTGAATCGATCTGTGTGGTTTGGCGGAGGGGGCGAGATTTGAACTCGCGGACCCCTTGCGAGGTCTCCAGTTTTCAAGACTGGCGCATTCGGCCGCTCTGCCACCCCTCCACTTGAACTCATTCGCCCAGGAGCGCTTGTCATGTCAGCGCTCGGGCTGGCTCCCATCATAGCCTATTCTTTGCGAATCACCTCAAGCCCGCCCATGTAGGGACGTAAGACCTCCGGTATCGTGATGCTCCCATCCGGCTGCTGATAGTTTTCAAGGATGGCCACGAGGGTGCGGCCAACGGCCAGCCCAGATCCGTTGAGCGTATGGACGAAATCGGTCTTGGCGTCTTTTTTTCCTGCTGCGCCCTTATACCGGATGCTGCCTCGTCTGGCCTGAAATCCTTCGAAGTTGCTGCAGGAGGAGATCTCCCGATATTGGTTCTGGGAGGGGAGCCAGACTTCGATGTCGTAGGTCTTCGCCGCGGAGAATCCGATATCGCCGGTGCAGAGGGTGACGACCCGGTAATGTAGGCCCAAACCCTGCAAGATCGCTTCTGCATGGCCGGTGAGCCGTTCTAATTCCTCGTACGACTCGTCCGGTTTGGCGAAGACGACTAATTCCACCTTGTTGAATTGGTGGAGGCGAATGAGCCCTCTGGTGTCTTTGCCATAGGATCCGGCTTCGCGCCGGAAACAGGGGGTATAGGCCGTATACCGGATCGGCAGGGCGGTCTCGGCGAGGATTTCGTCACGGTGGAGATTGGTCACCGGCACTTCGGCCGTCGGGATCAAGAAGTAGTCTTCGTCCCGGAGGCGAAAAAGGTCCTCTTCAAACTTGGGCAACTGGCCGGTTGCGGTCATGCTCGACCGATTGACGAGGAGCGGCGGCAGGACTTCCCGGTAGCCATGCTGCGTCGTGTGCAGGTCGAGCATATAGTTGATGAGAGCCCGTTCGAGTCGCGCGCCAGCCCCGGTCAGGACCGCAAATCTCGCGCCGGCGATTTTCGCGGCCCGGTCGAAATCCAGAATGCCGAGGGCTTCGCCGAGATCCCAATGGCTCTGGGCCGGCGCGGTCAAGGTGGGCGGGGCTCCCCAGCGCCTGGCCTCTTGGTTGCTGCCCGCATCTTTTCCTGCGGGGACCGAGGCATGAGGGAGATTCGGGATGCGGAGATTCAGATCGGTCAGGGGCTCTTCGATGCCACGGAGTTCGTCTTCAATTGTCTTGATCCGTTCGCCGACCGCCTTCATGGCTGCCATGGCTGTGTCAGCCGGCTGCTTTTCGCGTTTCAGCTTGGCGACTTCGTCCGATCCTTTTTTGAGCTCGGAACGAAGCTGCTCGACCTGGCTGGTCAAGGCGCGACGTTGTTCGATCAGCCCACGGAGGCTGTCCCAGGGGACGTCGGCGCCACGGAGCCCCAGTTGTTCCCGGAGGCTGTCTAAATTGTCTCGTAAATAGCGTAGATCGTACATGGTTTCCTGTTCCAGAAAGCGGCTGGAATCTAACATCGGGGTAGGGGTTAGTCAATCGAGCGAGCGGTGGGATTCCACGATGATCGTGTGGTTCGTCCGTTGACAGGAGCCGGAAGATCGAGGACCATAGCCGCTGCCAGGCGATGAATCAACATTGGCCGCAGCTATTGCTGGAACGGAGAGGAAGGGGCGCGACGATGAAACATAATCCCGGTTTTCTGAAGCTGGTGGATGCAGCCAGAGCGAGGGTGAAGGAATGTACGGTGGCGCAGGCCAAGGAGCGGCTTGAGAGGGGTGAGGTGCAGCACTTTCTGGATGTGCGCGAGGACCATGAGTTTGCGAAGGACCATGCGAAAGGCGCCCGCCATCTTGGGAAAGGGATTATCGAGCGCGATGTGGAGACGCTCATTCCCGATAAAGAGGCGGCGATTGTCTTGTATTGCGGAGGCGGCTACCGGTCGGCTTTAGCCGCGGACGTGCTGCAGCAGATGGGCTATCGGAACGTGGTATCGATGGATGGGGGGATCAAGGCCTGGCGGGATGCGGGCTATCCGATGGAGTCGTGATGGGACCTCGGAGTGGCCGAGGTCCCATCGGAATGGTTACTTGCTGTTGGCCCGGTCGAACTCTTTGATCACTTGTTCGGTCAAATCGATGGTGTCTTTGTTGTAGATCACAATCTTGACCGTTTGTTCGCTGCCCTTGTCGAGGACGAGTGAGAATCCGCCTTTTTCCGCTACGGCTTGTGTGGCCGTGGCAATTCGCTTCATGTAGTCATCGACCAATTCCTTCTGCTTCCCCTGCAACTCCTGATTAAATTCCTGTGCGCGCTTCTGATAGTCCTGGATCTTTGCGCGGAACTGGGTCTCTTTTTCTTTCTTCTCGGTCTCGCTGAGCTTCGCGAGTTGATCCTTGAGCGTCTTTTCGGTGGTGCGCAACTCTTCTTCGTCCCGGGACAACAGCTTCTGTCTGGTGGTGACGTATTCCTTGAGCCCGTCCAGGGCTTTTCTGCCCGCTTTCGATTTTTCTAACACGGTCTGAGGATCGACGACGCCCATTTTGAAGGCTTCGGCAGCCTCTGCCGCAGGAAGAGAGGCGAGCAATAAAATGCCCGCGGCGGCCAAGGGGAGAGTGATTCGCCGCAGAATGGTTCCCATGGTATGCATAACAGGCGCTCCTTGTTGGTAAACGATGCGATCAATGAACGGTTGCGAGAATAACTGTGGGGGCAGGTCCTGTCAAGAGATCGGCCGCGGCAGGATGCTGAAAAAGCCCGCCAGCTTCGTTCTCGCCTCGAACGCATCCTCAACGTACCCCTGAGGGTACGCCTCCGGTGCGTTCATCGGCTGCGGCCTTGCTGACGAACTTTTTGAGCATCCTGCTAGACGAAGTAGCGGCTGGTGTCGAACCTATATTCGGTATTGTCGATCAAGCGGATGATGTGGTGGCGGAACTCCCCGGTTTCGTCCTTCTCGGTCAGGTCCAGCTCGCGCCCTTGCTCGATAGGGGTTCCTTGCGGATCGGTGATGACTTTGACCCATGGTCGTTCTGCCTGTTCTTTGTCTGCTGCCGGTTTGAGCACGACGGCCAGTTCGCTGGTCTCCAGCATCACCAGGCTGCCGATGGGGATGATGCCGACACAGTTGACGAACAGCTTGAGCAGCACCGGGTCGAACGACTGTCCGGACTTTGCGAACATCATGTTGAGGACTTTCGAGGGGGACATGGGTTCCCGTCGATAGACACGGGAGGAGGTCATCGCGTCGTAACAGTCTGCGATCGTGAGGATGCGGCCGGTCAATGACACGGTCCAGGGCACGGTCAGCTTCGGATAGCCGGAGAAATCCAGGTTCATGTGGTGTTCGAAGGAGGCAGCTGCCATACGGCCTGGTAGATTCGTGATGCCGCGCAGCTTAGACAGACTCAGGACTCCCTCCGTGGGATGACTGCGCATGGTCACCCAGTCATCATCGGTAAACTCGCCCGGCTTGTTCAGGACCTCCATAGGGATGGTGGATTTGCCCATGTCGTGGAACAGCGCTGCAAGGCCCAGGTCGGCCAGTTCCACTTTGGGATAGCCCGCGCGATTGGCCAGGGCAATGGAGAGCAGGGACACATTGACCGAATGGTTATGGGTGTACTGATCGTGGCAACGAAGGGTCGTGAGCCCGAGGATCGTGGCTTCATCATCCATCATGAGATCGACGATGTTTTGGATCGCCCGTTTCGCCTGTTTAAAACTGACGGTGCCCCCTTCACGGACCGATTGCGTCAGGGCTCCGATCGATCCTGCCACTTTGGCATAGCCGTTTTTGGCGGTCCGTTTCCGCTGTGTTTTGAGCGAGGCGCTATCCATGCCGGAGAGTCCCGCATTTCCGGTTGTTCCGGTTTCGTCCCGGACCTGCAGCTGCCGCGGTTCTTCGAGCTCGATGCCGGCGATCCCTCGTGCGGCCATTTCGCGCCGGAGGTCTTCGAGGGTGGTGTCGTCAGGCGTCAGGGCGACGAAGAGCGCGGCGAACTCACGCAGATCTTTCGCCTCTACGGTCAACGAGAAGGTGACTCCGCCGATCTTCCAGCTGTTCAGGGTGTCGATGATGCTGGTGGCCACGGCCATCTGCTGCGCGTTCACCTTCAAGTGGCTGTTCCCGAGAAAGAGGAAATCGTTTTGCAGACGGACGGCGATCGGCTGGTCGTGCGTCATGGTCTTGATCAGGGTCAGCATGGTCTCGACCGGTTTATCCAGCGCCGCGTTGGTGCGTTCGTACATGCGGGAGATCTTCATCAACACGTTCAACTGAGTGATTAGCTGAATGCCGAGCATGGCCATCTGCTGGTCCAGGATGTCTCCGGCCTCCGATCCTCGGGCGATTTTCTGCGACAGGGATTTTTCGTGCGTCAGAATCGGCCGGGCCTGTTCCTTCGCGGCGGGGGTCTGTTGGATCTTGAAATCACTCACGGCAGCGGCTCCTCACGATGATGCGGCCTGCTTGAGTTGTTGTCGTTGGGCTTGGGCGAGCGCGGCGGTGCAGGCTTGCCGGACGGCGGCGCTGCCTTTCTTCTGGCCCAGCTCCAGGGCTGCCACGGCGGCAGGGGTGCCTAGTTTCCCCAAGGCTTCGGCGGCGAGAGAAGCGAGCTCTTCTTTTTTCTTCCGGTTGATCCAGGACCATTCCGTGAGCAATCGCGTAAAGGACGGAATGATCTCCTCGCCGCTGGTGGCGCGCATGGCTTGGAAGATCGCACGTTTTTCGCTGAGGGGGCGATCCTTGAACGTGTCCGCCGAGACGATGGGAGACCAGGCGGAGTAGGGCGCCGTATATTGACCGCGTAGGAGCAGCTTGAGCGCTGGCAACCGCACTGACTCCTCGGTGTCATTCGCGAGCGTCACCAGTTTCGTCCCATTCCCGGAGGGGCGGAGGATTCCGATTGCCCGGATGACCTCCTTCCGCACCTGGACGTCCGGATAGAGGACCAGTTTTTCGATCGAATCCAATAAGCGCGGATTGTTCCATCTCAGGAGGATCGCGAGCAGGCTTCGCACATAACGGGGGCGGCGGTCCGACAAACCACGGAGCAGCGGATCCGGCTGGTCCTTCGCGAGGGCCTCAAGGGCGTCAGCCACGATGGCTTGATGCGCCGGCATCTCCAGATTGGCCAAGAGGGTGCAGAGGGCCGGGATGGCCGATGCCGCCATGGGCAGCAGCACCGTCGGCAATCCTTCTGTGGTGGCGTAGGGGGTCTTGTTTAAATAGGTTTCGATCATCGCGATCCGTTCAGGCCGGCCCAGGTTGTCGAGCAGGGATGCCAGCTGCTTCTTATGATCCTCGTCCAGGTCTGGCCGGATCTCAGCTGCGGCATGGAGCAGGCCCAGCACATTGTCCAGCACGGCCCATTTGCCATGGGCCGTCAAGGAGTCGAGGAGGTTGCCCCAGAGGTCGAGCAGTTTGGTCAGGATGGCAGGAGATCGCTCCGACGCCAGGATCGCGGTGAGCATGTCCAAGAGGTACGTCGTGTTGTCTCTGTGGCTCTCTGCCTCGATCTCTTTCGCCAGTTCGGCGAGTTCGAGGTCCGAGACCTCATAGCCCAGGTGACCGGACTGGGATCGGTTCGCCGGTCCGTTGGCGCCCCGTCCGGTTCCTTCTCCGGTTGACGTTCCGCCAGCATCGGCTCCCGAACCGTCTCTCCCTTCAAGTCCTGTTCCTGCTCCCTGTTTAATGCGGGCCTGTTCCCGATCCAGCAGGGCTCGCAAGCTTGCTTCCGATGCTTCCATCCTGCCGGCCGTCTGCAGCGCGAAGACATCTCCGCCGGTCGAGGCCTTGGCGATTTCTTCGGCTGTGACCAGGGTGATGCTGGAGAGGTTCTTGGCCCATAAGCGCGTGACAATGTCGTCATCGTCCTCGTCCGGGTTGAGGCTGCCCCAGAGCGCGTCAAGCAAGGCGGAGAGGTCTTCCAGTTGAAGCCCTTCGAGGAAGGTCAGTTCCCTGATGCCGTCGGTATAGAGTTTGAACGCGATATTCTCGTGGCCGGACTCCTGCTCGGACCGGTAGACGACGTTCCCGTTGACATAAAGTTCG
Organism: Nitrospirota bacterium; assembly: GCA_026387665.1. NCBI lineage: Bacteria > Pseudomonadati > Nitrospirota > Nitrospirota bacterium. The sequence goes on along the minus strand of JAPLLG010000003.1, from coordinate 350,683 downwards.
GACCGTTGCACGAGAAACGCCAATTTCTGGTAGTGGTCGAGGTGAGCCGTGAGGGCTTCGAAGAGCTGTTGGAGGAACTTTTGCGCGACCGGGTTCGCCGCCCCGTAGGTCCGGCTGGATTTGGCGGTTTTGTCTAACAGAATGAGGAGCCGCTTGATGGAGGCCAGCTCGGGATTGGCTGGCTCTTTTGCTGGTGCGATCGGCTGTGAGCCGCCGTCTGTTTTCGGCTCGTCCATGTGCATATTCGTACCGTGGAGGTGAGGAATCGTCAAGGAAATAGCCGCTCTTCGCCTGCCTTCCGGCGATGAACGGCTGAGAGTTTTTCTCCCATCCAACGTGTGGAGCAGAGGGCATTGTGAGTCTGCACTGCGCGCCGGTAGAATCCGTCGTACGAGTCGTCTGAACGCCAATCGATGCGATGAAGAACATGACCCACATTGTCTGTTTCGGAGACAGTCTGACGGCAGGGTTTCAATCGCCCAGCGCCGACAATCCGCAGGGAGACGAGACTCCCTATGGAGGATTCCTGCAAGAATTGACCGGGCCTTCCGTGCGCGTGTCGATGAGTGGTCTCTGCGGGGAGCTGACCGGCGATATGGTGCGACGGTTTCGCTCGGCTGTGCTGGTCCATGAACCGGCCTGCGTGGTGATTCTCGGCGGCACGAACGATCTGGGCTGGAACGCCACGCCTGCGGCTATTCTGCGTAATCTTCTTCAGATGTATGAGCTGGCCGCCGCAGCTGGAGTTACGCCGGTGCCTGTGACCGTTCCGTCGATCAGGGTGGGCGACGACCTGTCCAGTGAGGAGGGACGCCGATGGTTGGCCGAACATCTCGATCGGCGGCGCCAGCTCAACGGGTTGATCCTCCGCTCTGCCGAATCGAAGGGGCTGGCAGCCTTCGATCTGTTCTCCGCCACAGCGGAGCCGGAGACGCAACAGCTGGCGGCCCGGTATTCTAACGACGGGCTGCATCTGACCACGGCAGGCTATCGGCTGATGGCAGAACGGTTATATCAAGAGGTCTTTGCTCCCCTGTTGGCGAGGAGACCGTGATGCGTGAGGTGACTGACCGGGACTTCGACCGTCTGGTAGCGCAGGCGGGATTACCGGTGTTGGTGGAGCTTTGGAAGCCTGGCTGCGGGAGTTGCCGCTCGTTGATGCGTGAACTCGAAAAGTTGGAGCAGCAGATGGCAGGCAATGTGCTGATCCTGACCATGAACGTCGAGGAGCAGTTCCAGATTCCCGCGGAGCTGGAGATCTCCTCCCTGCCGGCCTTGGCCTTCTATCGAGAGGGGATGTTCGAGCGGTTTATCGGCGGAATTGGGACATGCGAGGAGTTGCTTGCGCAGTTGCGGCTGACATGACGTGAGTCGCTACAGGGTCCGCCAGGCCCGTCCATCATTTTCAATGAGGCGATCGGCCTCAACCGGCCCACAGGTTCCCGCTTCATATTCAGGCAGCTCCCGCAATCCTTGCTGCTGCCATCCCTCCAGAATCTTGGTGATCCAGGCCCAGGAGGCTTCCACGGCGTCGCGTCGCATGAATCGGGAGGTATCGCCGGCCATCACGTCGTGCAGCAATCGCTCATAGGCTTCCGGAGACGGACGGCCGAAGACGTCACTGTATTGAAAGTCCATTTCGACCGCATGGGTCTCGGCTCTGGTGCCCGGCACACGCGAGACGATGCGAAGCGAGAGCCCTTCCTCCGGCTGGATGCGCAGCGCCAACACGTTCGGAGGTTGTGGCTGTTGCGCATTGGCGTTGAACAAAGTTTGCGGGATGTCTTTGAATTGCACGGCGATCTCGCTGGCGCGATGGGGGAGCGCTTTCCCGGTGCGCAGATAGAAGGGGACGCCGGACCAGCGCCAGTTTTCCACGAAGCATTTGATCGCGACATAGGTTTCTACCGTGGAGTCAGGATGAATTCCTTGCTCACGGCGATAGCCTGGGGTGGGTGCGCCATGGGTGGCGCCTTTACTGTATTGGGCGCGGACGGTGACCTGTTCGACATCCTGGTCGGTGATGGGCTTGAGGCAGCGGAGGACATCCATCTTCGCGTTGCGTATCACATCCGGATCGAGCGAGTGGGGGGGCTCCATTGCGACGAGGCAGAGCAATTGGAGGATATGGTTCTGCACCATGTCGCGCAAGGCCCCGGCTTCTTCGTAGAAACTGGCCCTGGTGCCGACGCCTTCCGCTTCGCTCACGGTGATCTGTACGTGGTCGATGTATTTGTGGTTCCAAATCGGCTCGAAGATGCAGTTGGCGAACCGGACGACCATCAAGTTCTGGACGGTTTCTTTGCCCAGATAGTGATCGATGCGGAAGATCTGCGACTCGTCGAAGACGCGTCCCGTGACCTGGTTGATGGCCTGGGCGGAGGCTAAGTCGCGGCCGACCGGTTTCTCGACGATGATACGGGAGTAGGCGGTCTGAGATCCCGGTTTCGTCACCAATCCTGCTTGCTCCAGTCCCTCGCAGACCGGCGCAAACGAACTGGGCGGAATACTCAGGTAGAAGATCCGGTTGCCGGGCAACTGTAGATTTCGCTCAATCTCTTCTGCTCGGGATTTCAGTCTGGCATAGGTGTTCGGGTCCTCATTGTCACCAGCCAGGTAAAAGAGATGTGGCGCGAAGTCTTTCCACTTGTCCTCTGCCAGGGCTTGCCGGGAATGGGCGACGACGCCGTCACGGACCGTGGCGCGGAATTCCTCGTCGGTCATCGGCTTCCGGCCTAGCCCGATCACCGCAGAGTGTGGCGGAAGGAGTCCGTCGAGGAGCAGGTTATAGAGGGCAGGAATCAGGCGTCGGCGTGCGAGATCGCCGGACCCGCCGAAGATGACGAGGGTGCAGGGTTCGACCGGGGGGATCGTCTCCTGTGAGGGGTTGATATCGATGCGCGGGATAATGGGGGCCATGGGTTTCTGCCTTACCGGCGAATCGCATGGCCGCCGAAGGCGTTGCGCAACGCGGCCAGCATCTTTTCCGCGAAGGACTCGTTTTGCCGCGATCGGAAGCGAGTGAATAATGCCGTTGCGAGCGTCGGGACCGGGACATCCTTCTCGATCGCATCGGCGATCATCCAGCGGCCTTCGCCGGAATCCTGCACGTACCCTTTTAACTGTTCCAGCCGGGGATCTTCTTTCAAGGCGCCGGCTGCCAATTCCAAGAGCCAGGAGCGGACGACGCTGCCGTGCATCCAAAGGTCTGCGATCTTGGCGAGGTTGAGCTGGTAGTCGCTCTTCGCCATCAGCTCGAAGCCTTCCGCATAGCCCTGCATCATGCTGTACTCGATGCCGTTATGCACCATTTTGACGTAATGTCCCGCGCCGACTCCTCCGACGTGAGCCCAGCCTTCTTCTGGCGCCAGCGTCGTGAAAATCGGCGCGAGCTGTTTCACGGGCGCCTCGTCGCCGCCGACCATCAGGCAATAGCCGATGGTCAGGCCCCAAATGCCGCCGCTGGTGCCGGCATCGACATAGTGGATCTGTTTTTTCTTGAGGTCCGCGGCCCGCCGCACATCGTCGTGGAATCTGGTGTTGCCGCCATCGATGACCGTGTCGCCAGCCTGGAGAAGCGCCGCGACGGCCTGCACGGTGTCTTCCGTTGGCGCGCCGGATGGGACCATGATCCAGACCGCGCGCGGGCCTTTGAGCTGGCCGACGAGGTCCGCAAGCGAGGACGCGCCGACGCAACCGACTCCGACGGCCTGTTTGACCAGATCTGCCGATCGATCATAGACCACCACGCGGTGCCGGTCACGTTGCAACCGGGTGACCATGTTCATGCCCATTTTCCCCAGCCCGATGAATCCGATGTCCATAGGAACTCCTTCTGGTGCGGTAATGGATAGCCTGGATCGAGCAGACGCGACCCTCAAGGAGGAGTCTATCCTCTTGGGGGCTTTGTCTCCATGAATAACTGAGAAAATACGTGCTAAGGCGGAACCCTGGGCGGCTCCGCGCTTCTGTCAGTCGATTCTGGCAGGATTGGGCACGTCCTTAAAGAGAAGATCGGCAAGATCACGGCCGATGTTGAGCCGCTCCGCTAGGGTGGCGGCAGTCAGGAACCGCCCGATCAGGTCGCCCAGCGTGGCATCACGGGAGGCGATGAACTTGAGCGAGTCCACCGGCGCGGTCAGCCAGAATCCCCGTAGCCGGAAGAAGGCGTTGATGGCGTCATCGAAAAACATCGACAGGAGATACTGCGCGGTGGCCTGCTTATCGGCTAGATCTCGGGCTTTCCCCAGCCAATGGAAACATTCCGCCTTCATGCGAATCTGTTCATTGATGCTGACGGGGGGCGGTCCCTGCCGGAACCGTTGGTTGGCGCGCTCAAGGAGTTTGGCGCCGATGCCTTCGTGATCGAAGAGGATGCGGGCTTTGCGGAGGAGAGACGGGAGGCGCGGTGAGTAGGGGAGGTCCTCCTCAAGCTCGCGATATCCGCGATACCGGATGTCGGCCAGACGATCGGCGACACGGACGATCTCGTGGCCGTCGGCCTGTCCCTTGACGAGCGCCAGGAGGTCGATGTCGCTGTGAGCCGTGATGGCGCGCCGCACGCTGGACCCCACCAGGATCACGCTGACGAGATCGCCTCCGCGGCGGCCGCGGACATGGCGCAAGGCGATGGTCACAAGCTCTTCGTATCCCGGTTCGACGATCGGGTCCGGCTGCTCCGGCGGTTCCGGCATGGCGAGTAGTTCGGCGTTCAATTCTTCTGACGTGGGGGTCGGGTGCGTGACGGGGCTATCCATGTTTAGGTTCCCTGTGCGAGCTGAATATGTTTCGGGAGCGATCCCAGCCAGTCTTCGAACGGTTGATCCGCATCGACGATGATTTCCAGTTTGCCATTGGGCAATTGCCGGACGAGGCCAGGGCTTTCCGGAGATAAGGGAATCTCCACCCACTCGCGGTTCAGGCCGAGCGAGTCGGTGAGCTCCAGGATCCGGCTGATATGTTTGAACGAGACAACGTCTAACGGCATTGGTACTCCATCAAGAGGCATTCTAGGTTTCAGTGGGGGAGGTGTCAATGAGCGGGCGATTCATTCTCCCAGCACACGGGCGAAGATCTCGCAGGCTTGATCGGTCATGGCGCTGGAGACATCCAGGTGGGTGACGGCGCGAAAACTGGTGCCGCCGAGGGCGTTGATCAAGAGCCCCTCCTGTTTCAGGGCTGCGACCAGCGCCGGGGGCGTCAGCCTGTGGCCGATGACGTCGAAAATGACGATGTTCGTATCGACGTCTTGCGGGCTGATCCTGACCGTAGAGATCTGTTGCAGCCGTCGCGCCATCTTCTTGGCATGGTCATGGTCCAGCTTCAATCGCGAGACATGGTGCTCCAGCGCATAGATGCCGGCAGCGGCCAGGATGCCGGACTGTCTCATGGCGCCTCCATACATCCGGCGCAGCCGCTTGGCCCTGTCGAGGAGCGTCAGATCGTTCATCATGAGGAGCGCGCCGGCTGGCGCTCCCAGGCCTTTTGAGAGACAGACCGACAGGGTATCGAAGTGCTGGGCATAGGAGGCAGGAGGCAGAGTGGTAGCGGCGATGGCATTGAACAGCCTGGCCCCGTCCAGATGCATCGGAATGCGATGGGTGCTTGCTGCGGCGCGAATCCGTTCAATCGTGGCCAGCGGATAAATCGTGCCGCCGCCGCTATTATGGGTATTCTCCAGGCAGATCAGGCCCGTTTGAATCGTGTAGGGGTCCGTGGGGCGGATGGCCGCTTCCACCTGCTCGGCTGAGATGAGGCCCCGGTTTCCCACGACCCAATGGAGCTGAACTCCGGCCAGCGCTCCTGCTGCTCCCTGTTCGTACCGTACGATATGGGCCTTGCTCTCGACGATGACTTCCTGGCCCGGTTGCGTGTGGAGGCGAATGGCGAGTTGATTGCCCATGGTGCCGGAGGGCACGAAGAGCGCGGCCTTTTTCCCGAACATCGCCGCCGCCATCTCTTGGAGGCGGTTCACGGTGGGATCTTCGCCATAGACATCGTCTCCCACCTCCGCGCTGGCCATGGCTTTGCGCATGGCGTCGGTGGGTTTCGTGACGGTATCGCTGCGTAAATCGATCATGAAATGTTCGTGAGCCTGCGTCACGTCCTTTGGTTCGGCGCATTCTAGCAAATTTTCTTCTTGCGCGGGAGACGGGGGCCTCGTCAGGATGCGGTCCTATGGCCTGGCTTCGTCATGTGCTCCCGTCGGTGATCGATGCAGAACCGGACGAAGCCGTCCCGGTGGGCTGGGCGTTCCTCTATTTCTTCTGTCTGCTCTGCGGCTACTACATCCTCCGTCCCGTGCGCGATGAGATGGCGATCGAAGGCGGGGTGCAGCACCTGCCCTGGATGATGACGGCTACCTTCGTGACCCTGCTGCTTGTGACGCCGCTCTTCGGGTGGCTCTCCGCTCGCGTGCCGCGGTATCGATTGTTGCTCACGGTCTATGCCTTCTTCGGCTTCAACCTCCTCGCGTTTTTCGTCGTGATGACGAGCCATCTCTCCCCCCAGTGGGCCGCCCGTTGCTTCTTCGTGTGGCTGTCGGTGTTCAATCTGTTCGTCGTGTCGGTGTTCTGGAGTTTCATGGCCGACCTCTTCACGCCCGCGCAAGGCATCCGGCTCTTTGGCGTGATTGCCGCAGGGGGCAGCATTGGCGCGATGGTCGGCCCGCTCCTGACCACCGGGCTGACCTATGTCATCCCGATTCCTTCGTTGCTGCTCATCTCGGCTGGCTGCCTGGCCCTGTGCGGGCTCTGCATCCACCGACTGGATCGCTGGGCGATGGCGCGGCCTGTTCGGGAGGTGCGTCAGTTGGGCGAACCGATCGGCGGCAGTATCTGGGCTGGGGTCAGGCTGGCGCTTTCGTCCCCTTATCTCCTGGGCATCTGTCTCTATCTCTTGTGTCTGACCACGACCGCGACCTTCCTTTATTTGGAGCAAGCGCGCTTGGTGAGTGAGCAGATGGTCTCTCCTCAGGAACGGACGCGTCTGTTTGCCCTTATCGATCTGGGCGTCAACGTGCTGACCTTTCTGGTTCAGGTATTCGTGACGAGCCGCTTAATGAGCCGGTTTGGATTGGCGTCGGCCCTCGTCGCGCTTCCGCTCGTGAGTGCCATCGGGTTCGGGCTGGTGGCAGTTTTGCCGATTCTGGCCGTCTTCATCGGCTTTACCATCGTGCGCCGCGTCGGCGAATATGCGATCGCCAAACCGGCTCGCGAGGTCCTCTTTACGGTGATGAGCCGGGAGGAGAAGTACAAGGCCAAGAACTTTATTGACACGGCTGTTTCGCGCGGGGGCGATGCGACGACCGGGTGGATCGTGAATTGGGTGAAGGCTCTGGGTGTTACGGCGGGGCAGATGGCTTGGGTTCTGATCCCTCTGTCGCTGTTCTGGGGATGGGTCGGGTGGCGCGTCGCTCGAAAAGAAGAGGACTTGCGATGCCGACGGATGTCTGACCGCTCTGCTTAGTTTGTTTACTGTCGGAAAAATCGCATGCTATAGTCTCCTGCTCGTCGCTTGTTGATTGTGCCGAATGATGTTTCACGTCTAACGTTTCACGTTTTACGAGGGTGAACATGCCTGAAGTTCCCGTTAAGCTTTACATTGATAAGCTGTTGAAAGACTGCCGTATTATGACGAGGTCTCTCGCGTTGTTGCCGGGCCCTGTCAAAGATAAGGCCCTGCGCGCCATGGCGGATCGGTTGGCGGCTGACGAAGAAAAGATTCTGGCAGCGAACGAAAAGGACGTGGATGCGGTCGGGAAGTCCTACGAGGCCGACGTCATGAAGGACCGGATGAAGGCCGCCGTCGCCCGCTTGCGCATGACCTCGGACGATATCAAGGAGATGGTCGATCGTCTCCGTTTGATTGCCGACCTGCCGGATCCGGTCGGCGCTGTGACCTCACGGTGGGAACGGCCTGACGGATTGCAAGTCAGCCGGGTGCGCGTGCCGATCGGGGTGATCGGTGTCATTTCAGAATTGAGCCCGCTCGTGACGGTGGAGTCGATTGCCCTCTGCTTTAAGTCAGGCAACCTCTGCGTATTTCGTGGCGCGCCTGAGTGGGGTCTGACGCAAGAGGCGATCGGGGTAGGCCTGCGCGAAGCCGCAGAGGAGAATGGAGTGCCGGCCGGTTCATGGGTCATCATCGAACGACCGGAAAAGGAAGTGGCGGTTGAGCTGATCCGGTCCGGCAAGAGCCTTGATGCGATTATCCCGCGGGGCGGGGCCGGCCTCCGCAAAGTCGTGGTTGAACAGGCGAAGATGCCGGTGCTCTGCAACGACGGGGGCCTCACGCATATGTACGTGGATGCCGACACCGATATGCCGATGGCGCAAAACGTGGCGATTAGTTCCAAAGTGCAGAAGGCGATTGCCTCGAACTCGCTGGATACGCTGCTCGTGCAGCAGGTGATCGGGCGGCAGTTCCTGCCTCCGTTGGTCAACCGCATGCTCGAAGAATTTAAGATCGAAGTCCGGGCCTGTCCGAAGACCATGGCCCTCATGGGGCAAATGGCGATGACCGGCCATGCCTCGATCATCCCGGCGAAGGAAGAGGATTGGCATACCCAATTCCAGGGGCGTGTGTTGGCCGTCAAGATGGTGGCGAACCTGGACGAGGCCTTGGCGCATATCGTGGCGCAGGGACCCTGTCTCACCGCCGTCATTGCGACGACGAGTTATGAGTCGGCCATGCGGTTCACGCGCGAAGTGGATGCCAGCGCAGTGTTCGTGAATGCCTCGTCCCGTCTCAATGCCGGCGACAGCTACGGGTTTGGCGCTGATATCGGTCTCAGCGGCTCGCGGCTCCATGCCAAGGGCCCGATCGGCCTGGAGCAATTGACCTGCGAAAAGTATGTGTCATTCGGGTCTGGCCAACTGCGGTATCCGCATCCGGTGCCGGAGGCGTACTTTGACGCCATCATGCTGAAGAGGCCGTAGGCGCCTGCTGAACAGGCTCTCCAGCTTCGTTCTCGGCTCATCGAAATCCTCAACGTACCCCAAGGGTGCGCCGCCGGTTTCGACTCACCTGCGGCCTCGCTGGAAAACCTGTTGAGCAGGCGGGTCGAGGCTGTATTCATGACTAACGACTCACGGTTGGCATCGCTCCATTCACACCTGGCTTGGTGGGGTCTTCGGCAGTTCACGTCGGACGAGGCCTACTTCCAGTGGCAGAGGGGATCCCTCTCGCCGGATGAGATCGCAACCTTACATCGACAGGTCGAGCAGAAACGTCGCGGATCGTCGATCGATGAGGTGGCGTTCTACGATGCCACGGCCCATCCGAACATTCTCCCGGTCCTCTATAGTCAACGGTACGACTATTATCTGGCGATCGGCCAGCGTGTGGCCGATCGCATCGGTGAGGCCCGTTCCATTCTCGATGTGGGCTGCGGCGTCGGCATCCTGACGACGTTCTATGCGAAACAATATCCGGACAAGACTTTCGTGGGGATCGACCGCTCGCCTGCTTCGATCGCCCGCGCGCAAGTGCAGGCTGCGGCGCGGGGTCTGACCAATGTGCGGTTCGATTGTCTCGATCTCGATCAGACGTCTTCCGCTGACTCCTACGATCTGATCCTTGCCACCCATGCCATCCTCCAGGCGGAACAGGATCCAGGCATCCCCAGTCGCAGTTGGAATACCTTCGAGCGTGCGAGTGAGAGTCAGCCACAAGCAGACTTTGAAAAGCGAACAGGGGTCGGCTCTAGGCTCGATCGCTTGAGCTCGCTGATTGCTGCCGACGGGCGCATGATCCTGTTTGAGAAAACCCGGCAGCTGGCTAGACGAGTCCCGCTGCAACGGGCCTTGGCGGCGCGAGGGTTCGGCTTGATCGAGCAGCCGGAGTTGATCCGCTATCGTCTGGTGGAGGAAGTGGCCGATGATGGGCCCTTCTATCTGTTGGGGCGGGGAGCGGCTCGGCAGTTTCACTGGGATGAAGGCCCGGAGCCGGACGAAGGCCCTCCCTTCGACCGAGCCAAACTGAAAACCGGTTCAATCGATTCAGGCGAGCCTCTCTATGAGAACCATTGGCCCTCCGCGCAGATGGTCTGGGAGCAACTTCGCGCAAAGCATCTCCTGAAAGAGACCACGAAGCAGGGGCCGGATGGTCGCCAACTGCATGCCGAGCTTGGTCGGGCAGAGGAGGGAGTCTATCTCTATTGCGCCAATACCTTGGATCAGCGTCAGCTGGTCCTTGTCGAGCCGGCCAGTAGGGCCATGCTGGAAGCTTACTATCAGGACATTGTCTCTAGCGCGCCGTAGTAGGATGCTGAAAAAGCCCGCCAGCGGCGTTCTCGCCTCGAAAGCATCCTCAACGTAGCCCAGAGGCTACGCCTCCGGTGCTTTCATCGGCTGCGGCCTTGCTGTCGGACTTTTTGAGCATCCTACTGGAAGGTTATTGTGTTGTGTCGCAATAGCTTTTCAATGCCTCGATAAATAGTTACAGGAGCCTACCTAGTTTACTTTTTCTTTCGATCGGTGCAAGCTCTTACCGGTCACAGGCCTTTCCCGTTCAACTGGGATGAGGTGGCTCATGGATACTAGTCTCCTTCCTCTCCCTTCCGTACTCATCGTGGACGATGAGCCGGACATCTGTACTGCCCTGGACGATTTCCTGAAACATGCCGGGTATGAGGTTCGTACGGTGCAGACCGGACGCGAGGCCTTGCGCGCAGTCGAAGAGGGACAGGTCGGAGTTGTGATTTTGGATCTTGGCTTGCCGGATCTGAGCGGCTTGGAAGTCCTGCGCGGGGTAAAGAAACTCGATCCCTTCCTTCCGGTCATTGTGCTCACCGCCTCCACGCAGGAGCATGATACGGTCGAGGCCCTCCACTGCGGCGCCTTCACCTACCTGACGAAGCCCTACAACTCCTATGAACTCCGGTTCACGCTCCGTCAAATCGCTGATGAGCAGCGGTTGGCCTCCAAGGCTGCGCAAGCCGAGGAGGACTTGAGCGCCAGCGAGGAACGGTTTCGCGCTGTGGTGGGCGCCACGCCTGACGCGGTCCTGCTGGCCGATGACAACGGAACCATCCTCTTGTGGAACCAGGCTGCCGCGCGACTCTTCGGCTATACCGAGGAGGAAGTGATCGGGCAACCGCTCACGTTGCTGATGCCGCCACGATACAGGGAGGCGCATCGGGCAGGCATGACGCGCTTGGAGGCTACCGGCGAGGCCCGTGTTATGGGACGGACGGTCGAATTGCATGGGTTGAAGAAAGACGGGACCGAGTTTCCGTTGGAACTGTCCCTGGGCAGCGGGAAGAACAGAGGCAGGACTTTTTTTAGCGGGATCATTCGTGACATTACGAACCGCAAGCAGGCCGAGGAAGCGAAGCAACAGGCGGAAGCGCGCTATCGGAGCGTCGTTGAAAATGCGGTGGAGGGGATCTTTCAGTCGACACCGGATGGGCGGTTTCTGATGGCCAATCCCAGCCTGGCTCAGATGCTGCGCTATGACTCGCCGGAATCGCTGGTTTCAACCGTCACGAATATCGGGCTTCAGCTCTATGCCGACCCCAAGAAGCGGGACGAGGTTCTGGCCGAGCTGAGCAAGTCCGGGGCCCTTCGTGGCTTTGACACAGAGCTGGCCTGCCGGGATGGCGGCGTCATTTCCGTGTCGGTGAACGCGCGGGAGGTGCGCGATCAGCAGGGAGATCTTCTCCATTACGAAGGGACGATCGAGGATATCAGTGAGCGAAAGCGTTTGGCGGCAGAGCTCCTGGAGGAGATTAAAGTGGCGGAGGTGACCCGTGCCCTGGGAGATATCGGTCACGACGTCAAGAATATGTTGATGCCGGTGCTGAGCGGCGTGGATCTTTTGAAGGAGGAAGTCCAGGAGATTCTCGATCGTTTAGTGGTGAAGGGGGAGGGGGCGCAGGCCGAGGCGCATCGGAAGGTGAGCGGTGAGCTGGTCGGCATGGTCGTCAATAATGCCCGCCGCATTCAGGATCGCGTGAGGGAATTGGCCGATGCGGTGAAGGGCGTGACGACGGCGCCGGAATTTAAACCCTGCCGGATCGCGACCTGTGTGGCCGACGTGATGACCTCGCTCCAGCGGTATGCGGCAGAGAAGGGCGTCGCGTTGCATGCCGAAGGTCTGGAGTTGTTGCCGGTCATTCAAGCGGATGAGCGCCGCTTGTTCAATGCCTTTTACAACGTGATCGATAACGCGATTCCGGAAGTCCCTCCCGGTGGATCCGTGACGGTGCGTGGACAGGTCGAGGTGGGAGCGGAGAGGCTCCTGATCTCCGTTGTTGATACGGGGCGAGGGATGCCCCCTGAGGTGCGGGACTCGCTATTTACCAGCCAGGTGATCAGCCGGAAAGCCGGGGGAACAGGGCTCGGCACAAAAATCGTGAAGGATGTGGTCAGCGCCCACAAGGGATCGATTGCCGTCGAGAGTGCGCTCGGCGTCGGGACCACGATCCACATTCGGCTTCCCCTCAACAGCGGGCGGTAGCGAACGTGTTCAGGCGCGCGGGACGTCTGCGCGCGCGCTCTGTTTGATGGCCAGGACGAGGAGGTCCTGGTCGCGAATCGCATAGAGAATGCGATAATCGCCTTCGCGCACCCGATAGAGATGGTCCAGGCCTTCAAGTTTTTTTGCGTCAGGGGAGCGAGGCTGATGCTTGATCGTCTGGAGCCATTTGGCGAGGGCCTTCCGGAGTGGTTTGTCGAGGGCTCTGAGTTGTTGTTCGGCAGGAGGGGCCAGCAAAATTGTGGAGAGCATGGGTACGCTCAGAGTCCTAGTTCTTTGAGAATGGTATCGAGCGACTGCGCGCCTTTTTTGTTGGCCTGGGCCAAGGCGGCTTTGGCATCGACGAGATCGATGCGATCTTCCAGATCTTCCAGGAACCGCAGATCCTCAATGGGCACGACCGCCGCCACGGCCCGGCCGCGCCGGCGCAAGAGCACACGTTCTTTGCCGAATGCCGCGCGATTGATCGCATCGGCGAACCCGTCTCGCTCCTTTTTGCCCTCTGGATTCCCCACTCGACACCTCCGCAGATCGTTCGATCGAATGATGCAAGCTGTACAGGGGGGAAGGGCTGAAGTCAATCGATGAACGAGCCGGATCTGGCCTATTTGCCTATTCCTTTTTTTTTACAATTGGGGTATATAGCTGGGGGCGGCGAGCGCGTCGCCTACTATATATAGTATCCACCCATTCATCAGAGGAGAGAACACATGGCCAAGGGTATGACGCAAAAGAAAGCGACCAAGAAGAAGCCAGCCACGACCGTGAAGGAAAAGCGCGCCGCTAAGGTCGCGAAGAAGAACAAATAATGCAATTCGCGCTTCGGCTGTTCCGATCCGAAGCACCAGCGAGGGAGTCCGTCAACGTGCATCGGCTGCAGGCCACGCACGCTGACGGTTCCGCATTTCATTCCCTCCGCAACCCCGTTTCCACACAATTACGACAATTAGGAAAAGTTGCAACCCTGTTTGTTCAGCCTGCGCCGCATTGGCCGGGTGACGCGGATGGTGCGATAGCGAATGTCCCTGTTTTGTTCCCGTACAGGTTCTGAACCGATGTTGATACCGTGGATTGCCAGAGTCTTATTGATCGCCTGCCTCGGCTGGCTTGCGCTGCCGTTTGAATTGGTCGCGTACCCGGCAACCTTGACGACGGCGATCGATGAAAAAGAAAGACGGCTGTTCGAGGTCCAGCGGGATATCGCCGTGCTCAAGGAAGCCACCAGATTGCGGCTTGAGGCGCAAGAGGCGCGCCTGCAAAAAGATCTGCAGCATCTGCAATCGCGAATCGAGGAGCAGGATGCGCAGTTTGCCGCGCAGCTGGCGGCGCAACTTGAGGCGCAAAAAGAAAGTCTGCAAAAAGATCTGCACGAGCTCCAGTCGAGGATTGAACAGCAAGATGGTCAGCTGGCCGATATCCATGCCGAAACGGGTCGCTTGCAAATGTTTCTCGTCATCTTCGCATCGTTCCTCACTCTGCTGGTGGCGGCCACGGGAGTGGCGACCTGGTATAGCGCGGGGACGAGGGCGCGAGACACGGTGCAGGCTTGGATCGCGCAGCATGAGTCCGAGCGGAACGATGGCGGCAGAGAAGCTCTGAGCGAGATCCGGGCCGATGTCGTGAGCGTCAGCCATGCATTGTTGGTTGCGGCGAGAGGCATGGCTGCCTGGTACAGCGCCGGGACGAAGGTGCAGGAGGCCGCGCAGGAAGCTGCGGAGGCGCGGATGGCGCGGCAGGAATCCGAGTCGAATGCCGCGGCACGCGAGGCGGCCAGTCAAGCGGCGGCCGATGCCGCGAAGGCCAGTCAAACGATCCAAGCGGGCCTGGATGAGATTGCGGCCAAGGCGGAGCAGGTTGCGCTGCAACTTCAGAAGAAATTGACCGAGACGACTCCCGTGGCGCCGACCCCCGAGCAGGTTGAAGTCCTCGATGCGCAAGAACGGCATCTCAAACAAAAACCCGAAAACGACTATACGTTTAGCGACTGGGAGTCCCGCGCCTACGCGGCCTACAGCGCGAAGCAATTCGATTTAGCGTCGAATTACTTCTTCCAAGCATCGAAAGTCGCCGCCACACCGGAGCAGGAGGCGCGCGCGCAGGTTGCGCGGGGTGTGATGCTGGCCGAGATGAATCGTAGCGAGGAGGCGATCGGGGCCTACGAATATGTCGTGACCAATTTTGGCGAGGCGACGGAACCGATTCTGCGTGAGCAGGTGGTGAAGGCCTGGCTCAATAAGGGCGTGGCCCTGGGCCGGCTGACCAGGAACGCGGAGGCCTTGGCCGCCTATGAGCAAGTGATCATGCATTTTGGCGAGGCCACCGAGCCGGTGTTGCGCGAACAGGTGGCTAAAGCCTGGCTCAATAAGGGCGCGACTCTGGGCCGGCTCACCAGGAGCGAAGAGGCCATTGCCGCTTATGAGCAAGTCGCAATTCGTTTCGGCGAAGCCACGGAGCCGGTGTTGCGCGAGCAGGTGGCGAAAGCGCTGTTCAATAAGGGCGTGGCCCTGGGCCGACTGACCAGGAGCGCGGAAGCCTTGGCCGCCTATGAGCAAGTCGTGATCCGTTTTGGCGAGGCGACGGAGCCGGTGTTGCGCGAGCAGGTGGTGAAAGCGCTGCTCAACAAGGGGGTGGCTCTGGGTCGGCTCACGCGGAGCGTGGAGGCGATTGCCGCGTATGAAGAAGTCATCTCCCGTTTTGGCGAAGCGGCGGAGCCGGTGCTGCGCGAAGGGGTGGCGAAAGCGCTGGTGAATAAAGGCGTCACTCTGGGCCGGCTCGCGCGGTACGAGGAAGCCATTGCCGCCTATGATCAAGTCGTGGCTCGTTTTGGCATGGCGCCGGAACTGTCCCTGCGCGAAGGGGTGGCGAAAGTGCTGGTGAATAAAGGCGTCGCGTTGGACCGGCTGGGCCGGAGCGAGGAAGCGACGGCCGTGTATGAAGACGTCGTGGCTCGTTTCGGTGAGGCGACGGAGCCATCCTTACGTGAACAGGTGACGAGGACGTTCAATAGCATGGGCCTTCACCTCTTGCGCCAGGCCAAACTTTCTTGGGACGACCGCGAGGCGCGAACGCAACTGCTGGCAACTGCGCGGGTGAATTTCGACCGCGTGCTCGAGCGGGAAGCGCAGAATGCCTCGACGCTCGGCAATTTGGGCTATCTGTTGTTCTTGAGCGGGCAACCGGACCAGGCGATGGAGTCGCTGCAATACGCGTTGACGTTGGGCGGCGAAGAACTCTATCGGGACATGGTGAAGGACGCTGAGACAGACACGGTGCCTGAAGATGCTGAGTTCAGGGTATTGCTGGATAGAATTTGGCTGGAAGATTAGCAGGATGCTGAAAAAGACCGCCAGCTTCGTTCTCGCCTTGAACGCATCCTCAACGTAGCCAGGGGCTACGCCTCCGGTGCGTTCGTCGGCTGCGGCCTCGCTGACGGTCTTTTTGAGCATCCTGCGGGATGCGTTCTCTCGGACCGTGGATTTCCCCCTTGCTGAGTATTATCCTCCCGCGAACACAGGACGAAAGCCGGACTTGGTCAGAATGCGAGAGACGGTGTCTCGCTGGTCCCCTTGAATCTCGATCCGGCCTTCCTTCACAGTACCCCCGGCGCCGCAGGCCTGCTGCATCTCCTTCGCCAGCCGTTCTTTTTCCGCGAGACTGATGCCGAGAAAGCCCGTGACGACAGTGACGGTCTTGCCGCCTCGGTGGGCGGTCTGACGGATGATATCCACTCGGCCACGGGATTTTTTTGGCGCAGGGGCTGCTTCGTCACTGTTGCTTGCCTCGGGCCGCTGGGTCGGTTCAAGTTGCACGGCTTGCTTCAGCGGTGCGAATGGGCTGGTCCAGACGATCGGTTCGCCACTTGTGGGAATGCGTTTTTTCTCTTTCATCGCTTCGCCCCCGTCACAGATCTGCCCCGCGCCCTGGCGTCAATGCCCGAATTGGGCTGAGGCGCTTTTCAGGACCGTCAGTTCCAGGTGCACGGTGTTCGTGCCATCCGCCATCCAGACCTGTCCTTCTTGAACGGTGCATTCCAGCTGCATGCTGGATTGTGCCAGCTGGGCCAAGGCACGGCTTCCATCCAGCGGCAGATTGATCACCGTCAGATTATGCAGACGGGCCAGGTTGGCCTGGTTCTTCTCCCACCATTGGTCGGCGCCGCGGCCTCCATAGGTATAGAGATAGACCTGTTTCGCTTTGCCGCAGGCCTGACGCAGGCTTTTTTCCTCACGCTGGCCCACTTCGATCCAGAGATCGATGGAGCCGGTCAAATCCTTTTGCCAGAGGTCCGGCTCGTCCTCCGTGCTGAGCCCGCGGCCAAAGGCCAAGGCCTCGTGCGCATGGAGCACAAAGGCCAGCAATCGCATCATCATCCGTTCATCGGTTTCGGATGGATGGCGCGCCAGGGTCAGCGTATGGTCCTGATAGTACTGGCGGTCCATGTCGGAAATTTGCAGGGCTGCTTTGAAAATGGTCGCGTTCGAGGCCATAGGGTCGTGGTTCCTGTGAGGGCTGAATGATGGAGCGGCTAGCAGCGGTCGTTCACAGATCTTTATAGGCGATGTACCAGCCTTCGACCCGTTCGCGCGCCCAGGGGGTTTTGCGGAGAAAGGTGAGGCTGGATTTCACGCTGGGGTCGTGAAGGAAACAGCGGATCGGGACCCGTTTCCCCATCTCTTCCCACCCATGCCGGGCGACCAATTCCTTGATGATGGTCTCCAGCGTGATCCCATGCAGGGGATCGCGGGGATGAGAGGTGGGCGGTGGTTGTGTCATCTGGTTGGGTGCTGCCGAGAGTTTTATGTTCGAGTCCTGCGACTTGCCGTGGATAATTTTACAACAAGTGAAGAGAGAAGTCCCGCCCTGTTGCTTGCCATTCCTCAGGGATTCGGAGACGAGGCAGAGGGGCCTTTGTCTGCCAGGATCTGGCGAGCCTCAGCTGCCGCACGGTCTTGGTTGTTCCGTGTTTGTCTGCGCCGGTCCAGCCACCAGGCCAGGAGGGGAAAGAGGGCAAAGGAACCAGGCGCCAGCAAGACGAGCAAGTAGGGGCTGAGGGTCGTCAGGCTGCGCAGGTGGACTTGCAGCTGTGCCCGCTCGGCTGGCGTCCAGCTGCTGCCATTCCGTTGCTTCATCAGCAACGGCAGCAATCCTTGAATCCCGCACATCTCAGCCCTGATCCGATCCCGTTCCCGGCTGAGGGGCGCATGAAAACATGAGGGGAGTGTCACAAGAATCCTTTCGAGGCGATCTGTCTATTGTGCCTGGGAGCGGTAAGAGGCTTGGGCTGCCGATTATACTCTGTCAACCTTGCTGAGTCAGGAAAGAACAGGGTTTCTGATTGTTCTTTCTCTGCCGGTCCAGGACCGGGCCCTCTATCGCTTCGTGGGAGGAAGGGCTGTGATTCGTTTGACGAGTTGAATGCCGCGGGATTTGGCGTCGCGAAGAATGGCCCGTCTGATTTCAGCAGGGAAGGCTTCCGGCGGATGGACGCCCGATTGCGTGCGGGGGAAATGTTTCACAAAGAGCGCCGCCATCTCCGCCGTCGCCCAGGCGATCGGTGAGCAGAGGAGCTTGCGCCGTCTGAGCAGGTGGAGGCTCGGCATCGTGGCGTCCCACCGGATGAGCGTAGGACGGCCCTGTTTCAGGCCTGTCACGACCACGGCTGCGGCAAATCGCGCATTGTGGAGAATGCCTCGATGGAGTAATTGATGCACCGTGCCTGGCGTCGGGGTCCTGGGGAACTGCGACGGCACCAGGCCGCGAGATTTTCGCAGTTTCCCTTGCCGATACCAGCGCCGCAGTTGATCGATGTCCGATCCGCCGATCTTGGCATCCATCGACCGCAAGGGGATCACCTGCGGCACCGTGACCACTTCATCCTGCGCCGCCAACACCACTCCCACTGGCCCGATCGGAGCCGGGAATCGAAAGATCTCCCGCCCGCCGAATCGCTGGCCCAGCGTGAAGTGGCCCTGGCGATAGAGGCGTGGCCGCGAGACCGCCTCATCGAAGGCGACTTCAGCCGACCATTGTGAGACGGGACTGTCGCTCTCCGTCGCTTCATATAGCCGGACCTGAACCGTCTCGACGCTGTCGAGCAGGTCCGCGCTGGCGGCGATGAGGAGGTTTGTGAGACCAGGCGCGATGCCTGCCGTGATCGCCGCCGTTCGCCGGATGTTCTGGAAATCTGTTGCGAAACGGAGCTGTTCCGCCTGAAAGGGATTCTCGGTCAGATGTGCCGCCATGTCGAGGTAGTGGGCGCGCAGGCGGACTGCGGCGCGCAGGATGATCTTATTGAAGACTGCGGGACAGGCGTTGATCAGCAGCTGCGTGCCCTGTGCGGCGGTGACGATGCCCTCGATATTGCGGGCGTTCACCTGCTGCACGGGAATCGCCGAGGTTTCGCCTAAGAATCGGCGGGCCCGCTCAGGGTCGCGATCCCCGCACGAAATGCGATGGCCTTGCCGTTTCAACAGTTGGATCAGCAGTGAACCGGTTGCGCCCACTCCCAGGACGAAGATCTTCATCGGGTGACGCCCGTTATTTTTTCTTGTAGACGTTCAGCCCGATCTTTTCTTCGCGGTCTGGAATGGTCACGTTGCCTTCCGTCGAGGCAATGATGGTGGTCTTGCCAGATGCGGAGGGTCCGAACTCTTTGGATAGATCCACCTTGATCGTCAAAATCGTTCCCTGGATCGTCATTTCTACGTTCTTCATATGGGGCCTCTTGGTGATGGATGAAGCGGGAATATGCATTGTTCGACTGTTGCAACCTGTACCGCGGGCGGGGGAGGAAGTCAATCGGGGCAGGGGTTCCAGGGCCTGGCTCAAGCCATTCCATCGGCACGGCCGGTTTTTTACTCGGACGAAAGGATCGGTTCATGATAGGGTAACTGCATGAATAGATCTAGGCACGTAACAGCGTTGATATTCGCGGTGCTGGTTTTTGGATGCACGGCCGGGGCTGGCGCAGCCGAAACCTCCGGCGACAATCAGCCCTCAGCCGGAAAGTCCAAACAGGACAACGGTAAAGGGCTGACGGTGGATGATCTTGGGCGTGGGCTGAAGAGCGCCGCGCGCAACATCGAGCAGGAGATTCCGAAGATCGGCCCGGCCATCGGGAGCACGTTTAAAAACCTCACGGGCAAAGGCTCAGGAAAGTCGGAGCCTCAGACCTCTGACAAGGACAAGAAGTAGCTCCCCACCGGCTGCTCAAACAGGTCGATCAGCAAGGCCGCAGCCGAGTGAAGATCCGAGGCGTACCCTTTGGGTACGTTGAGGGTCTGAACGAAGCGAGAACGAAGCTGGCGACCTGTTTCAGCAGCCGGTCAGACGTTGAAGCGGAAATGCATGACATCGCCGTCTTGCACCACGTACTCCTTGCCTTCCAGCCGCATCTTCCCTTTTTCCTTCGCGCCAGCCTCGCCTTTGCAGGCGATGAAGTCCTCGTAGCTGATCACCTCTGCGCGAATGAAGCCCTTCTCGAAATCGCCATGGATGACGCCGGCGGCTTGCGGGGCCGTATCGCCGACATGAATCGTCCAGGCGCGGACTTCCTTCACGCCAGCGGTAAAGTAGGTCTGCAGGCCCAGCACCTGGTAGGCCGTGCGAATCAGGCGGTTGAGTCCCGGCTCGGCCATGCCGGCATCGGTCAGGAACTCCAGCTTTTCTTCGTCTGAGAGCCCGGAGATTTCCGACTCCAGCGCCGCGCAAATGGCCACGACCGGCGCCCCTTCTCGTACGGCAAATTCTTCCAGGCGGGTCAAGAGGGGATTGTTCGCGAAGCCTTTTTCCGCCACGTTGGCCACGTACATGACGGGCTTGATGGTGAGGAGGCAGAGCGGCTTGAGCAAGGCGATCTGCGCCGCATCCAGCTTCATCGCGCGGGCCGGCGTGCCCTGGTTCAAACAGGCCGCCACTTGATCCAGCAGTTCGCCCAGTTTCGCCGCGTCTTTATTGCCGGCGCGCACGAGCTTTACGTTCTTTTCCTGGGCCTTTTCCACCGTGGTCAGGTCCGCCAGCGCCAGCTCCGTGATGATGGTGGCAATGTCGGAAATCGGATCGACTTTGCCCGCCACGTGAATCACGTTGTCGTCCTCGAAGCAGCGCACCACGTTCACGATCCCGTCGGTCTCGCGAATGTTGGCGAGGAATTGGTTGCCCAAGCCTTCGCCCTTCGAGGCTCCGGCCACCAGTCCGGCGATGTCGACAAACTCGGTGGTGGCATATTGCATCTTCTGCGGCTTGACGATGTCGGCCAATGCCTGCATCCGCGGATCCGGCACTTCCACGATGCCGATGTTCGGCTCGATGGTGCAGAAGGGGTAGTTTTCCGCTGCGATTCCCGATTTAGTCAGGGCATTGAAGAGGGTGGACTTGCCCACGTTGGGCAGCCCGACGATTCCGCATTTCACACTCATGATAATTCCTTCACATTAAGGGATGCCGTTTGAGTCGTACCGTTTCCAACGTGCCGTCGAGGCGGGGGGGGAGGAAAAGCGGATGGCCCATTCTACTGGGTCAGGGCCGGTCCGGTCCAGCCCTTCCATAGAGAAGAGCTGATGGCGTAGGGCCGATGGCTGATCGCGGGAGCGCGGAGCTGCGGGCCTGTGGAGAATGGGCGCGAAAACCCGCGCCGCGCCGATGGCGGGAACGAGGGAGGATATTAGGTTCTATACGTAATAGATTCATAGCGTGCTGCAAGAAAGTGGTATCAATTATTATCGAGTTGTGGTTTATATCGGCAGGTTCATTGTAAGGTGAAAATGAGGTGAAAATGTCAATGCTGGTGCCTTTTCGTGCCTGGCGAGTGACCAGCCAATTCGTTGCATTTATTTTTCCGGTCATTGTTCTGGTGGTCGGCTGTGCCGCATGGATGATCCATCAGCAGAACGTCAGCAGACTGCAAGATAAGCTGACGAAAAGAGCCGACAGCATCACGACGCAAATCCTGGCAGACCGGGACTACTACGCCAGCGTCATTGTCCCCCGGTTGATTCAGATGGGTGGTATCGTGGATGCGGATTATCGCCTTGCGCATGGACGATTTCCGTTGCCCGTGACGTTCGTTCAGGAAGTGTCGGATGCGATCGTCGCCCATGGCGGTTTATACAAGTCCCAACTCATCGGCCCGTGGCCGATCAACGAGCGCAAGGGCCTCTCGGACCAATTTCAGCGCGAAGCCTTCGACTATATCAGGAGTCATTCCGCAGAGCAGTTCTTCAGGCTAGATACCCTGGAAGGTCGTGCCGTGTTCCGGTATCTGTCGGCGGATCGTGCCACGGCCCAGTCCTGCCTCGACTGTCATAATAACCATCCCCTCAGCCCCAAACGAGATTTCAAGCTGCACGATGTGATGGGGGGGCTGGAGATCATCATTCCGGCAGACGAATATCTTCAAGAAGACCGCAGAGATTTACTGACGATCCTCGCGGGAGGGACGGTGTTCTGTCTCGTCTTATTCTCAGTGATCGGGATGACGGTGACGAGAACAATCAGTCAGCCGCTTGCCCGATTGGGTGATCGCATGGATAGACAGGCTAACGCGATTACCGGAGGGGTAAGCATTCCGAGCACGTGGCCGATTGGGAACAATGAACTGCTGCGCTTCACAGCGTTTTTTGATCAGATGCGGGCGCTTATTAGCTCCCAACAGAAGGCACTCCAGAAACGCGAAACAGCCCTCTGTGTTAAAAACGCCGGGTTGGAAGAAGAGGTCGAGCGCCAGGTTCACGCTCGCCTCAACTATGAGAAGCGTTTTCAGCTGGCAGTCAATTTCATCAATGATGCCATCATCTATATCGACAGCGAGGGGATCATTCAGTGGTGTAATCATAAAGCTGAAATGCTCATAGGGGAAGATGATTTGGCCGGGCGGTCCTTCTGGGCGGTCCTCACGCCTGAGTCCATGGCCAGGGCTCAAGGCCGGCTGGCTGCCGTGAAACGTGGAGATACGGTTCCCTCTCTCGTGGAGCTCGAGTTTGTCCAAAAGACGGGCGGGCTGTGAGTAGGGAGGCGAATATCGCCAGCGTACAGGAAAATGGACAGATCGTCGGGCGGGTACTCGTCTTGCGCGATTTTACTGAAAGACGACAGCAACCCAATTGAGCCGGCATATCCAGCAGGACGAGATCGTGGGCGCACACCAGATCCGGACTCTTTGTTCCTGCGTTCGTCTAATCCGATGAGGGAATAGTTTTTTCGATAGTTCTTCCTGATTTGCTTGCAACTGTTCTGGACAGGTTGAGCCACATCATTTATGATCCCTCGTGGTATCTACGGTGTATCAAAATTGTGACTGGGGGGTCGATGAGAGACAAGAAGGGCGCGCATTCGTTTACTCTGTCGATATCTCGTTGTTCCCGTCGACATCAAGAGGTGTTTGATCGCAGGGTGGCCGCCGCCGCTCGCCCAGTACAGGGTTTGGCCAGTCGAATCGTCATCGCCACCGCATGGATGGTCATCTTGGTGACAACGGCGGTCGTTCCTTCCGCCATCGCCCATCCCTATGAGGCCCATACGGACGTAGAATTTCGTCTCGGGGCGGGAGTGGTCTGCGGGACTTGTATCAATAGAGAAACCTCTCCCTGGAGAGGCAAAGCGACGGCGCAGATATTTGCCGATCGGCTTTTCCCCGTCGCTTCCATTGGGGAGGGGGCATTTGAGATCGGTCCCTATGTAAAGGGCGCGCTCCTTGACGGAATGAACATTCCGCAAGTCGGAGGCGGAATGGCCTTGGGGTATCAGTTGGGTAAGTATGAAGCACTCGTGAACGTCGGCGCCGCGTACGCGCCGGAGCGTATCGGCGAGGTCAGATCAACGGGGTTTTCTTCTCCCGGTCAGACGAAGCATACCTATGATCTTGGTTTTACGTTGCGGTATACCATTCAGCGCTATTTTCTTTCCGCCGGATATCAGCACAATTCCAATGGAAGAGATTTAGGGATTAACTTTGCCGGCGGCAAAGGCGCCAACCACGGATACGATAATGTGTTCGCTGGTGTTGGAATCCACTTCTAATCTGTTAGACTATCTCTAGGTTCGATCTCCGTCACGCGCCGTGACAGGTGTGCTGGCCAGCGCTTCCATTCCTGCTCCCTTCCGACTATTCGTAATCAGATACAAGGACGCAAACTGTGTACAGTGATTTTCTTTCCGCCTTCGGCCATCGCCAGCTGGTGCGGTCGTGAGTGAGCCGCTCTTGGTGAATTGGATTGAGGCAGGTGTGGCCTGCTCTGCGCGCTGGCGCTCGGAGTGGGGCTCGCCCGCGCCCACCCGCGTGGCCCTTGCCACTGACAAGATGACCGCCGACACAGCCTATCGCCTGGCCTGCGAGGGGAGCGCGCTGCTTTGGCAAGGCGACTTCCAGAATGCCAGACAGTTGCTGAATGCGATGGCGCGGCGAGTCGACCGCCATCCTCCCAAGCCTGGCTCGTCTCCGGCTGAGAGTTTCCATCTACATCGGCAGGCCCAGTCCCTTCGCGCCCGCGTCTTGGGGATGTTGCTGGTGGCGCTGGAAGAGGACTATGAAGTGCGCCTGCCCCGTGCGCCGGACCTGCGCCTGGCCTGCACCGAGGCCTATGGTCCTGCTGACGGGCGCACTCTGGTGTCGCTGCGCGAATTGCTGGGGCTGATCGGCGCACACGAATGGCGAAAGAAGGGCCTGGTGATCCCCGCGCTCGGTGGCCGTATTTATCCTCACTATGGTGTGTTTTCTCCGGTTCGCAGCGAGTATGTGGGGCTGGTTGCCGAGACACCGTTGCCGTCCCAGACGCGCGCCTTCGATATCGGGACCGGGACCGGCGTGTTGGCGGCAGTGCTGGCCAAGCGTGGCGTCGCGCACATCGTGGCCACCGACCATGATCCTCGCGCCCTGGCCTGCGCCCGCGAGAACCTTGCGAAGCTGGGACTCACAGCCAAAGTGGACGTCGTGCAGGCAGACCTCTTTCCTGAAGGCCGGGCGTCGCTCGTGGTGTGTAACCCGCCCTGGATCCCGGCGCGGCCCAGCTCTCCCATCGAGCATGCGATCTACGATCCCGAGAGCCGCATGTTGCGTGGATTCCTCAATGGCCTGGCCGCCCATCTGGAGCCGGGAGGAGAAGGCTGGCTGTTGCTCTCAAACCTGGCCGAGCATCTGGGGTTACGAACGAGAGAAGAGCTCCTCGCCGCTGTTGCGACAGCGGGCCTCAGAGTGATCGGCAAGATCAGTGTCCGTCCGACCCATCCCCGCGCCTCCGACCCGACAGACCCGCTTAGCGCCGCCCGAGCGGCGGAACTTACAACCCTCTGGCGTCTCGGCTCCCTCTAAGGGCAGAGACATAGGGACGTTCTTTATTCGCCGTTGTTACCACGCGTCAGCGGCCATGCGCTAAAAAATATTGAATGAGAAGAACTTGACCAGGAAATTCTCCTGGCAGTTGTGCTCTGGCTTCCTTGCCTCAGTTAGCGTCGCCTCATCTTGATGATCTTGGCGATTGCCGCGCCAGCCCCTGAGAATGCCACCACACCGATAGTCAGCTCGTTGACCGGCAGCTTGCCGGCGATCATGGCCAGGGTAAACAGAATCGCGACGCTTGCAGCGGCTCCTGCAATAATGTCCTCGGTGTCGAACGTCACCTTCCTCCGTTTTTCGACGACGGTGTCTTTCTCCGAGGTGGTCTGTGTGGCGGACTGTTCGTATGAGAATTTCTCCGGTTGAAATTCGCTCATGGTGTTGCCTCCTGTTCGTCGGAGTCTTGGCGACGATTGACCTCTGCCGCTAGATGTTCTTGCCTCTCTTGGGTTTCGTCCGCGCAGATTTCGCTGGCGTGCGGCGCGGCGGGGGCTCGACGACCCATTGTTTTTCCTTGCGCTGAAGAATGGCGAGGGGAATAAGCGCGCTGGGCTCGCTCTGCGTGAGCCGGTT
Organism: Nitrospirota bacterium; assembly: GCA_026387665.1. NCBI lineage: Bacteria > Pseudomonadati > Nitrospirota > Nitrospirota bacterium. Next base: position 325,302 of record JAPLLG010000003.1, on the reverse strand, counting down.
GCGTGGAGGCCCCACGGGCTTTCCTGGTGGGATGTGGCTCAGAGTGGCTTCATAGCCCTCTTCTATTCTGGCGCATTCAACCGGATTTCCCCCACTTGATGGTTCACCAGCGCGCGCGGGAGTCGGTTCAGTCTCCGTTTCAACATAGCCGATAGACACGAGCAGTCGATCACTTTTCTGGGGTAAGGGGCAGTCAACGGCCGAGGGCACGCAAACCTCTCGTCCCCAGCCATCGATCGCATAGCCAGCGCTGATTTGGATGGACCTGCCATCATCCTTTGTCGTGACTGATAATCCTGACACAATTCCGAAGCCGAGAGTGTGGAGGTTCCGGAATTGTTGCTTGCTGCGATGGTAGGTTTGTTCCGCCTCAAAATCGCTCGCAGTTAAAAGGCGCCCAGAGAAATATCGATTTCGCGAGAACACCATCCGGCGGATCATCAGGTACCGCCTTTCGTGGAAGGGGAGTGGGAGCTTGATGGTAGGGCGCGGCCATGTTCGTGAGATGGTTCCTGGACAGGCGTCATGTTGAAGCTCCATGTTCTATCGTGCGCGTTGCGCTGAAAAATGTTTCGGTCGCTGCTCCGTTTGCCTAGGATTTCGGCTTGAGCAATTTCGCGAGGTCGGCGAAGGGCGTGAAGGTGGATGGTCGCTCGGCCTCATGGCTCGGCGGCGGCTCGCCGGACGCGGCCGCCACTTGATATCGCTGGTGCTCGTTATCGTGGCAGTAGAGGCAGAGCAATTCCCAGTTGCTCCCGTCCGGAGGATTGTTCTCGTGGTTGTGATCTTTGTGGTGGACCGTGAGCTGGTTCAGCTTCTTACTGTCGAACTCCCGCCCGCAATGGGCGCAGAGCCAGGGAAAGAGCTTGAGCGCGTGTTCTCGATGGGCCTGGTCGTGCTGAGAGTGGCTGCCTCTGGTCATGCGAGCCTCGTGTGGATGGGGACTCGTTGCCGAGCGATTCTATAACAAGTCGGAATGAAAGCCCATACAGGCCGCGAAGGGGGATTGGCCCTGTGACAGGCCGGTGCTTATTTCACAGTGGCAGTTTGCCTGAGGGTAAAGATCCCCACTCCTCTGGTCACTTTCACTTGCCCGACACGGTTCAAGCGAGCCACTTCTTGAAAGAGCTCGTTCCAGGTGAACTCAGGATAGCGAGCCACGATGGATTCGAACTCGCATTCCAGGGGGCCTTGGAGCATGTCGAGGATCCGGTCGGTAATGGGTTTCTGTAGGGCCATGGGGATTGCTCCTTCTCCACTGTGCGCCTCTGGTAACGAGTGCGCAGAGCGATATCGGTGGTGGAACGGCGGAGACTGGAGAATCGATCGCGTGAGGAAGGACCGGGACGCGCGAGGGATGAGACAGTCGGCGTCGCTGAAACGCCTGGATTCATGCTACGTGCGAAAAGACCGCCCGTCAAGCTGCCGTATTCATGTGCGCTCGTTCGTCGCACCACACGCACGAAACAGACCGAAGACACCAGATAAACCAGCTCTCCGCCACACGCCGCGAAAGGGTTCCGTGCATATATTTCCCCTTCCCGCTGGCGTTACACGCGACGACCTTGAATGACACGAACCAGAATTACCACGATCGCGATGACCAGGAGAGCATGAATGAATCCGCCCATGGTGTAGGAGCTGACAAGCCCAAGAATCCAAAGGACAACCAAGATAATTGCAAGGGTTTCAAGCATTGTATTTCTCCTTTTGCAATAAGTTGACGAATCGTAGATCGAACGGCCTACTGTCGCCGCACTAATGAATCTGCCGGGGCCATCCGAGCAACAGACCAAGGTGTCCGCAGTAAGCTATTTGAGGCACTCTACTACAAAGTCGTAGTTGTATCCATCGCGTAGTAGACAATGTGGGTGTTTGGTGCGGAGGGGGTGGAGAGAAGTGCGAATAGCATCTGTCTTATAGCTGATGGCAAGAGTGAGTGGGGATTGGCGTGGCTGGCTGGGCTCGCTCGTTCGTCGAATCACACAAGCCAGATAGACCAAACGAACTAGCTCTCTGCCACGCGCCGTGAAATGTTGGGGGCAGAGGACCTGACTCGTAAGCTCGGCATGGCACTAATTAATAATGCCAGTGTGCACTATTGAGCAGACGAGCCCTCCCCAAACTGAGACACTACCAGCATGGTCGAGAGACTATGTTCGCCGTGAGGTGCATCGTGAGACAGGCTTCTCTTGCGCTGAGTGTAAGCCTTGCGGGCTCTCCCCCTATCGGTTTGTCTTGTGATTCGGACAAGCCGGGTAGTCTTGCAGCGAAGACCGGTACGGTTGTGAGTGCTCCCATGCCTCAGGAGGTGCTTATGTCTGTGGTTGATTTGTCTCCTCAGGCGAACAATGACGCGGGGGTCAGCCAATACAAGCATAGTCACATCGCTGTCGTGGCCAATTGGTTCCAGGTAGCTCTCAAGGTCGATCTGACGCTGGTCGAAGCCCATGATAACTTGGGGCTCAGGCTTGACGAGATGGGACAATATGAAGAGGTGGCCGTTGTTTTCAGGCAGGCCGCAGCATGGTGCCCGCAAATCCTGCCATCAGGATGCATCGATTCTCAAGAAATGCCCGGGAATAGAGGCGTCGAATAGGCTCGTGATGTGGCTCATCGGGTATTATGCAGAGGTTCCAGCAGGGTTGTATCGAGTACACCACTGAGGGGTAGGGAACAGGGTTTGTCCGAATCCTTGTTTTATGACTCTCAATAAAGGAGGCATACCATGGCGGAAAAATCATGCGCGCATCCGACCTGTACGTGTCCGGCAGAGCCGGGGAGGGAATTTTGTTCGTCGAATTGCCGAGAGGCAAAATCAGGGGGACCCTGCCCCTGTGCCCATAAGGGGTGCGGCAGTAAGCCTCAGTAGGTGAGCGTTCACAGGTTACACACAATTATCACAGACGATGAGGTGCGTATGTCGTGGTCAAAACATACATGCGGTAGGGCTCCCCACTCACTCTCCACCCGAAGGTGGGTCGGGAATGCCCCTCGACTGGTGGCCATTGTCATTTTGAGCGTCCTTTCGGCACAGGCGGTTTCCGTTTTTGGTTTTCCACCCGCTCCGCCTGAGAGCGGTGGTGAGCCAACTCCAGGCAAAGTCCCCGAGAAGCCGTTGGAGCCTGCTGTTCCACCCAGTTCTCCGTCCCGGATCGATCCGGGCATCCAACATGTGCCGGAGCAACACGGAGATCCCCGCGCTGCCGTGAAACCGCCCAACATGGATCCAGGCATATCCACGAATCCTGACGTGGCACCTCCCGCAGAGAAGGGCGGTGGCGGAGCCCCGCAAGGGAAACCACACGTTCGATAATGAATGGAGTGGCCCACAAGAGGAGCAGTGAAGCGTGGTGAACTCGGGGAGTCGCGTGTCGAATCATGTAGTTCCTTGGGCAGGCGGGGCCGCACTGAACAAGCGTACGGCCCCACGAGATTAGTGTAGCTAGTGAGAGATTTGTATTGTCTGGTTCGTTTGTCGAGCAAGGAAACCAGGTGAATCAGCTTCCCGCCACGCGCCGTGACCGCGAAATAGTTTCAGTCTTTTCCCTGTGGACCCAATGGTCACGACTCAGGCCTGACCTCAAATCATGACCCTTGTATATCGAAATCGGCGACGGGAAAGGTGAGGGAGATGTCGGTTAAAGAGGGTCCCTTGGTGAGAAATTTTCCTATTGCTTGCGTCGGCGGTTCAGCTGGTGGCCTCGACGCCTATATTCGGCTATTGCAAAATCTTCCGGCTGACATGGGTGTAGCGATTGTCATCGTGAATCACATCACAAGCATGCCTACCCACCTCCATGAAGTTCTTCCTCGCTTCACATCTATGCCGGTTACTCTCATCACGGAAAGTTTGTTAGTCGAGCCGAACCATGTATTTATCATCCCTGAGAATCGTGATTTACACGTCCTGAATGGAGAGTTTCGCCTCAAGCCGATATCAAAGCCTCGAGGCTGGCCTGACGTCATTACGGTATTCCTGCAGTCACTGACCGATTACTGGGACGGCAAGCTGATTGCCGTTATTGTTTCTGGCTATGATGGCGACGGGGCAGCAGCGCTGTGCGGCATCAAAGCAATAGGCGGCATTACGATCGCGCAGAAGCTGAGTACGGCGAGTCAGCCGGACATGCCGGAGAGCGCAATCGCCAGTGGGTGCATCGATTTTGTCCTGTCGCCAGAAGATATCGCGAAGGAAATTGTGCGAATTGCGCGTGCTGAAGACAGTAAAGGAGATCGTCCAGAGTAAAAGGATCTGGATAAACTAGCCGTGGTTTCGTGGATAATTTCAAAGTGGGACAATAACCCGCGGAAGAAGAAAAGGGGCCAGCTCAGCCTGTGCCATTTTATATTCTCGGAAAGACCAGATAAACCAGATGCACCAGCTCCCCGCCACGGCCGTGAAAGGGGGCTGGCCCTGTGGCATGGCCGGTGCTTATTTCACAGCGACAGTTTGCTTGAGGGTAAAGATCCCAACCCCCCTGGTCACTTTCACCTGCCCTGTGCGGTTCAAGCGAGACACTTCTTGAAAGAGCTCATTCCAGGTGAATTCCGGATAGCGAGCTACTAAGGCCTCGAACTCGCATTCCAGGGGGACTTGGAGCATGTCGAGGGTCCGGTCGGTAATGGGTTTCTGTAGGGCCATCGGGGTTGCTCCTTGTTCCGCTGTGCGCGTGTCGTGACGAGTGCGCAGAGCGACATCGGTGGTGGAACGGCGGAGACTGGAGAATCGATCGCGTGAGGAAGGACCGGGAAACGCGAGGGATGAGACAGTCAGCGTAGTTGAAACGCCTGGATTCATGCTGCGTGCGAAACGACCGCTCGTCAAGCTGCCTTATTCGTGGACTCTCGTTCGTCGCACCACACGCACGAGACAGGCCGAAGACACCAGATAAACCAGCTCCCGCCACGCGTCGCGAAATGGGTTCTGGCACTCTTTGCACTTAAGCGATGTTTGACACCGTTTAATTTTCTCATGATAATCGTTGCCGGCTGAAAAGTGTGGAGGGGGAGACTAAGATGCGTGTAGGACTTTTGACGACCTCAATCGTGGCGTTGTGTCTCTGGGGTTGTCAGCCAGCCAGGAATGAAATGAACACGCCGCCAACTCAGCCGTCGGCTTCTCTCGCGCAGTTGGCTGCTCGGGCGGGGTTCAGGGTTTTCGACTTTCCGCGGGATACTTTCAAGCCCGGCACAATCACCCAAATAGATTCAACCGGGAACATTGTCAGAACCCCGGCCGGGTCGTTGCAGGAGTGCCAGGAAGTTCAAAGGGGCAAGGGGAATGAGGCGTCGCTCAAGGTGCATCGAGGGAAAGGCCCCAGTGGCAACTTTGAGGCGCTAGACACGAGCGGCGCGCAAGTCGACTTGCAAATGCTGGAGCAAATTCTGCCGGTCCATTTTGGCGCAACGGCAAAATCAGCAGCGTACGTGGTGATGAAGGTTCCCTCCACCTCGTCGGAGTATCTCGGCTCGATTCAAATCGAAAAATGGCTGGCCGATGAGTGGGAGAAGCTGCCTGAGGCATGCCGGAATGCGCTCACGGACCCCGGAAAGGCCATCGTGGACGAAGTGCTGTACGCAGACAAAGGATTTGAGCTGAGCTTTTTGACCGCCGATTTAAAGGCCATGGATTTAGCCGCCGTTCCGTTCGAGCATCTTGTCAAGGCCGGCGCAGAAGTCGTAGGCGCGCGCATTGAGGCCAATCGCATGACATTCAAAGCGGATCTTCCATATTGGTATACGCTCTATCGTTCGTGCCGGTACTTCGACCCGGCACGTCTTACGGAAGAAGCCTACCGCCGATGCGTGAGGGAATTGCCTGTGGCCTCCAGGCAGCCGATTGTTACGGAATCAGTCCGCAGGCTGAAGAATCAATATGCGGCAATGCTGGAAGCGAGTTACGCCCGTGAATTGTCAGTGGATGAGTTCAAAGCGATCGACTCCGTTATCGATTTTCAGTTGGCAATCGATCCGCGTGACGGGCATGGATGGTATTACCGGGGCGAAGTGCAGAGGCTGCGATACAGAAAAGACCGAAACGGGGCTGGTTACCTCGGCAGCCACAGCCATTTTTACAAATACGCCAACTCCCTTGAAGTCGTGTCCCGGGAAGGCCGCGCCAGGCCTTCAGGATGTGCTGATGACGAAAACGGCTATTGCACGGAACGCACGGCGTGGGTAAGTAATTTGCTGGCGTTGGATTTCTACCGCATGGCTCTCCTCAAGCCTGAGGAGAAACGCAAGGGAGATTTATGCCAGGCGGTGAAACACGCAGAAGGGGTGCTCAAATTGCGCAAGCAAGGATTTCGCGATCCCCTGCAGGGTGTACCGACGCAGGATCTTCTCGACGAAGCGCGTAAACAGCTGGCTGGACTCGGTCCCTGTCCGTGAGGTAAGCCTCAGGAGGTTGCCAGCATCCGCGTAAGCCAGATGATCTTCCTTTGCGAACGACGAGATATGAGCGACGAACGACAAAGATTTCCTGGCTGGCCTTGCCCGTTCGTCGAGTCACACTAACTCGACAGACTGGATAGACCAGACGAACCAGAAAGACCAGTGGGCCTAGTTTCCCGTCACGCGGCGCAGTACGCGCACCCGCTCCCGGCCTTCGCGACCGGGAAAGGCCACATCCGGCACATAATCCTCGACGATGTCGTAGTCCTTTGCAAAGAGCGCTGTTAGATCAGCCTCGCTGAAAGGGAAGGGAGGCCCCACTTCACCAGGGCCGAGCGCCGGATTAATGAACCAGACCCCGATCAGCAAGCCTCCACGACGCAGCGTGAGATCGATGCCACGCCGGTAATCGGCGCGAAGCGACGGAGGCAGCCCGCTCATGCAGGTATGTTCCAGCACTACATCATAGGCGCCGCGCATGGCCTCCGGCGGATCAAACAAACTTCCCGTCACGAAGCGCTCCGCCAGATGGGGATACTTCGCGCGCGCCTCCGCGATCCCAGTCGGCGCGATGTCCAGCCCCGTTGCATCCAGCCCCTGCTCCACCGCTAGCGCCACCTCATGCCCGCGGCCGCAGCCAGGCACCAGCGCACGCCCACGCACCGGATGACGCGCCAGATACTGCTTCATCGCCGGAGCCGGGGCGCCTTTATCCCAGAGCACCTCGCCTTTTTGATATTTTTCATCCCAGTTCATGCGCTTCATCTAACGGAGTGGTCAGTGCGAAGTCAATCAGGAAGGGCAATCGCCTCCTCATGGAGTGCCCGGTGCTCATCATCCGAAGTCTGATTGGAAGAGAGGATTGGAAAGTAAAAATTACCGCGACGCTGGGATTGGAATCGACGATGCGGAGGCGAGGAAGGCCAAGGGCGCCGCCAGAAAAGTAGCCTCTCCCCCTCTTGTCCAAGATAACTTTTTGCCAAAGCGATCTTGGACAGCAGTGAGCCTCTCCCATTTTCTTGTCCGCATACCGTGGTTACGCCGCTCCTGATTCAAGCGACGATCCGTTGCGCACGAGCACGATCTTGCCTGTGACGCCTCCCGTCCCGAGCAACTCGTGCGCCTGTCTTGCCTCGGTAAGGGGAAATCGCCGCGCGATCAGAGGCTTGATCTTTCGCTGTTGAAGGAGGTCAAGTAGAGCGATCAAATCCTGCCGAAACAATGCCAGTCTCAGTCGTTTAAGCCACTGGATGCTGTAGGGGACCACCCGTTTTCTGCCCGGGAAAAGCCAGCCACCGGCAATATATAACCCGAAGATGGCGATTCCGCGAAAGCGGTGACGCCCACCTGAATGACCTGAAGCCAATCGTCCTCCACGTAGCGAGCCAGTAAGGCCATAGGCCACGACCGTCCCGCCAGAACGCAGAGCCTTGCGGGAACGCCAGATATGCGTGCCACCGATGCTGTCAAAGACAACGTCCACGCCCTCGCTCGTGAGGCGATGAATTTCTTTCACGAAGTCCTGACGCTCGTAATCAATTGGGATAGCGCCCAGGTTGGAAACGACCGACGCCCCTCGCGATGAACAGGTACCGTACATCTCCAGTCCGGCCAGGCGCCCAAGCTGCAAGGATGCCGAGCCAACCCCACCTGCCGCGCCGTGAATCAATACGCGCTGGCCCGGTCTGACGTGAGCCGAACGATGCAGCATCTGGTACGCCGTGACGTAGTTCAGAATGAGGCTGACAGCTTCAGCGGCGTCCAGCCCAGATGGCACCGGAACCAGTTCACGTTGCGGCAGGCAGACGAACTCTGCGTACGCACCGCTGATCGGCAGCGCGGCAACGATTTGGCCTGGTTCGATTCCAGAGATACCGTCGCCGAGCCGATCCACCGCGCCCACCAGATCCCATCCCGGCGTGAAGGGCAGCGGGGGCGTCTCGGGATGAATGCCCTCGCGCATCATCAGGTCGGGCAAGGAGACACCCGCGGCCAGCACTCTCACCCGCACTTCACCGTCCTTCGGCTCGGGGCACTCTTCTTCAATCACCCGAAGTTCTTCGGGACCGCCGTAGTGATTGACGATAATGCGCGTGTGTTTCACGGACCGCTTCCTAGTCTGCCGGACGTTCGACCTTGTGCGGCGTCACTATTGAGTCTACCGACCGGCTAGCTCCCGCATAACTTAGAGCAGCGTGCGCCGGGAAATGGGGCCTGACACTGTGGCTATCCGAGGAATGTTGGCTTGCAAGACCTGACCACGTTTCTTTCATTTGACTTGCGCCATTGGGCGATTCTTTCTTTCAGCTCTTCCTGCGTGAGAAGCCGTCCCTCCGCCACGTCCTGAAGACCCTTCTCCACTTGTTGCTTGAAGAACCGCTCTTCCATGATCGCGCCGGTGGTTACATCGTCAGGCAGTTTCTGAATCATCGCGAGCGCTTCAGCTTTGGCTTTTGCCATGCGGGTCTCCTCTCGGCTGGTTCGTGCGATTAGGCTATGCCCGGATGTCCAAAAATACAAGCCTGATTCAGGAAGCCTATGCGGCGTAGTCAGCGGGTGTGCCAAACAAGGGGAGTCGTCCGACGCGACGGTTCAGGACGTGATAGGCGAGGTCTCCAGCAGCAAGGCGTGGGCGGCGTGGCATGGGAGAATTTCTAGCGAAATCGTCGCAATCCTGTCAAGAAAAAGACTCACGATTCATTTTCTTGTCCCCCATCTTTTATTGTGGCGTCATGGGTATGTCTTTCCCTGTGTATTTATGATTTGTTTGATTCGCTCTTGCCAGTTTCGCGTTGCCTCACGATCAATGCCCATATCTACCCATTCAGGCTGAGTTACCATTCCTCCTAACAATGGCCCTAGGAATGCCATCATCACATAAGTATTTTCGTGTTCTTGCGTTACCTGCCGTTCTACACGCACTGTTACCGTAACTGGTTGAGTATCCATAACGTGCACCACCGTTCGCATTCTTGCGCATGGCAATGAACCTCCTCGCGCCAGCCCCGCCCAGCACGTATCTATAACGGTCCATATTGATCGAATTTCCCCTGTATTTACACTGTCATACTCGAGGGTATTTATTTTCTGAATAGCGCGGGCAATTTCTCGTATCGTGCCTTGGTAATCCATCGTTGTATTCAGTACTACAGGCACAGATTCATCATGTCGTATATTGCCTCCCGTGGGCCCTATTGCGCACCCTGAAATAACGATCAAAAACATACCGAATGTTATTAACTGCCTGAATGCAACTATCATGAGCACCTCACAGCCATGAAGAGAGGAAAGGGTCGGGAGTCTTTGTCTCAGAATCTTTTCAGTCGTCCTCGTGACCGAGCGTCGATTCCATTCGAATCGCTTTGCAATTTGCCGTACTGACCTTCCCCTCAAAACTACACCATTGACCGAGCACCGCCCATGTTTCGTCAATACAATAGGCTCTTGTGTGAGCGGTCAGCAAACATGGAAAAGTACCGGGCTGCCCCTGCCTTTCCCTCCCGCTCTGATCGGCTTTAGGCCGATGCCAATGCGTCTTTCACGCGCCGAACCTTGATCTTTCCAACCTGTTTCTCTACCTGCGCCAGATCGTAGGCTGCCTGTATCCGTAACCAGGTTTCCGCGCCGCCGCCAAATGCTTTTTCTAGCCGGATCGCCATTTCGGCGGAAATCCCGGCCTTGCCGCTGACCAGGTTATTCATGGCCTGCCGCGTGACACCCAGCGCCTTTGCTCCTGCTGCTATGGAGAGCCCGAGCGGGTCGAGGCAGTCATGCCGCACCGACAATCCTGGGTGGGGAGGGTTTTTCATACGCATCGTTGGGCTCCTTAATGGGTCTCACAAAGGCCAAGAGCTTTCGGTATGTTACGTTTTCTAGCCTGGCAGGTCTATGCCTTGAATGTGGATGAAGCGGTTCTGCCGCTGATGCGGGATCTTATGATGAGAGCGAGGGAGGTGTCAGGGGGGTAGGCCTCCACAGAGCTGATTATGCTCCTTGAGCATACCGCGGACCCATCTTGAATAAGGACGGGACAGATCGTTCCGGACGTTGGACGGCCTCTCTCTGAAATGCTAGGATGCCGTTATGCTGATTACCACTGGAACAGTCCATGGCGGGACGATCAAGGTCGATGCGAAGAGTCTGCCTGAAGGAACGGTTGTGACGGTGCTGGCCTCGGAGGGGGACGAAACATTCGAGCTCCTTCCTCAGGAGGAGGCCAAGCTGCTCGCGGCTATCGCAGAAGCCGAGCGAGGAGAGACGGCAAGCGCGTCGCAGGTCTTGGCGGGATTAGGTGATATATGAGCAACGTAGAAGCCATTGAACAACAGATTGCGAAGTTTTCTCCCGCTGAGCTCGCGGCGTTTCGTCGGTGGTATGCGGCGTTCGACGCAGAGGCCTGGGACCGTCAGTTCGAGGCCGATGTGAAGGCTGGCAAGCTCGATGCGTTAGGCGAGGAAGCTCTCCGTGCATACACCTCCGGCCAGTCGAAACGACTTTAATCCATCACGCCTCACCTGATTTTTGGACCTGTTACAACGTGCTGCCTGCCTCGATCCGCGAACAGGCTGATCACGCATTTGAACTTCTGAAGGCAAACCCCAGGCATCCGTCGTTGCATTTCAAGCAAGTGGGCCGGTTCTGGTCGGCCAGAGTTGGACTTCAGTACCGAGCGGTAGGGGTGGAAGCACCGGATGGTATCGTTTGGTTCTGGATCGGCACACACGCAGAGTACGACAAGCTCATTCGGTCGTAGCCGCAGCGCGGCTATGGAGAATAGTCGCGCCATTCCCGCCCTTGAATATCCTTCTTCCGCCCTCGTACAATGACGCTTCTCTGCCCTAACCATTTGGCATTCTGAGGATTTCAGGGTGCCGGTACGATAGGAGAGCAGGCCGGCATGCGCATTGAGTATTCGAAGGGCGAACGGGCCTCCAAAGAGCTGATTCTGCTCCAGCGGCAAGCTTCCGAAGCCAGCAGCGGCCGGAAGATGAAGGTCATGTTGATCTTCCCGCCGGACTGGTTCCCCTCTGAACCCTATCTCAGCCTTCCCTCCCTTACCGCCGTCCTTCGTCAGGCCGGCCATACTGTTATCCAAAAAGACATCAACCTCGAAATGTGGGACTGGTACTTCAGCGAGGACTTCCTCAAGAGGGTCCTGCGCCGGGTGCCGCAGCAGCTCGACCGACTCCGCAAGCTCTCGAAGAAGCGCGACCTGAGTGACGCCGAGATGGATTTGCAGCTCTCCCTCTGTGATTTGAGCCGCCAGCGGATCGATGAATTGATCAAGAAAGCGGAGAAGGCCAAGGCGATCATCCGAGGGGAAGTCTTTTACGAAATCGATCAGTTAGAGTGGGCTATCAATGTCTTCCGTGAGGTTACGTCCGTTATCTCGATGGTCTATGCCCCGGCGCGGATCTGCATGCCGCCGATGGAGACGGATCTGTCCTATAAGGTCTTCGTCTCCTCCGAGGTCATGGACGCGGTGAACGATACCCAGGTGAATATCTATCGCGATGTGTTCGAGCAGCTGGTGAAGCCGGCCATCGAAGAAGAACAGCCGGACGTGATCGGCATCTCAATCGTCTTGCAGCAGCAGATGTTCTCCTCCATGACCTTCTGCGCCCTGATTAAGCAGCACTTCCCCCATATCCATCTGACGATCGGCGGGAACACGGTCACGCGCCTGCGCGATGTGCTGCCCCAGTCGCCTCTGTTCCAATATTTCGATAGCGCTGTGGTCTATGAAGGGGAGACGGCTTTCGTGCAGCTGGTGTCGGCTGTGGGGGCTAAGCGGAGCCTGGCGGACGTGCCCAATACGATCTACAAGGACGAGACCGGCGTCCATGTGTCTGCCACGAGCTACGCGGAAGACATGCATGCGCTGCCTCCGCCTGATTTCGACGGGCTGCCGTTGGAGAAATACTTTGTGCCGACGAAAATCCTGCCCTATCTGGCGACGCGCGGTTGTTATTGGGGCCGCTGCGAGTTCTGCGACCATGGCGAGGGCTATACGGCTGGTTATCGCACGAAGAAGATTCAGGACATTCTGGGGGAGATCCGGCATCTGCGCGATAAGTACGGGGCGAAGCATTTCCACTTCACCGACGAGTCCTACCCACCGGCGCTCTTTCGCAAGTTGGCTCGTGGCTTGATCGAGACCAAGATGGACATCGTCTGGACGACCCACATGCGGTTTGAGAAGAGCCTGCTGGAAGATCAGGTCTGGCAGGATGCGAAGGACTCCGGCTGCAAGTATCTCCACTTCGGCTATGAGTCGGGGAACGAGCGGGTGCTGAAGCTGATGGACAAGGCCACGACGACGGAGATCATGACGAAGCACTTAGAGCTCACGGCCAAGGCCGGCATCTGGAACCATTGCATGGGCTTCTTCGGCTTTCCCGGTGAAACGAAGGAAGAGGCTTGGTCTTCGGTGGAGTTTCTGGAGCAGAACAAAGACCATGTGCATTCGCTGGGCTTCGGCACCTTCGACCTGGGGCGCCACAACCCTGTGGCGAAGAACCCGGAGAAGTGGGGCGTGACCGCCTATAAGAACTCGGAATGGGACCTGGCTCTCGACTATTACTACACGGTGAAGAACGGGATGAGTATCGAAGAGGCGGAGCGGGTCTTCGAACAGTTCGAGCGGAACCATAATCCCGGTTGGGACCTGCGGCTCTTCATCCGCGAATACATCTTCCTCTACATCGCGAAGTTCGGCTTGGAGAAGTTGCAGGATCTGCAGTTCAAGGCGGCGAAGATTGTCAGCGTGGCCCCATCATTAGCTGGAAAAATGTGACGTTGAATAGTGCTGAGTTCTGGGTGCTGAGTGCTGAGTGATCTGAAGAGACGCTTCACGAATGACGATGAAAGAAACCACGCATGAGTAGCTCAGGACTCGTACAAATCCAAGGCTTGGCTCCGATCAAGCAAGAGGATCGGAAGCAGTCGAAGGTCATGCTGCTGTTCCCACCTGAGTGGGTGCCGACGGCTCCCTATCTGGCCTTGCCTTCGTTGACGGCGGTACTCCGCGAAGCGGGCCACAAGGTTGTGCAGCGCGACATCAATATCGAGATGTACGACCATTTCTTCACGATGGAGTTCCTGATCTGGGTGAAGGCCCGGCTAGGGATGCAGCTCAAGCCCCTTCAAGATAAAGAGAAGGCCGGGACCCTGACCGAGCAGCAGGCGCATCAGAAATCCGTGGTGGAGCAGGCCTATGCGGTGGATGTGTTCGATCTGGCGGAGCGGGCCGAGGATGCCAAGCTGATCGTGCGGGGCGAGCGGTTCTATCAGGCTGAGAAGCTGGAAGGGGCGCTGAACTGCTTCCGCGAGGTGATGCATTACATTTCCGCTGCCTATTATCCCGCCTCGATCGTGTTCTATCCGATGGAAAGCAACCTGGGCTATCGGCCCGGCGTCTCGAAAGAGGTCTTTGCCTGTCTGGACGATGAACAGGTGAACGTCTATCGGGATATCTGCAACCAGTTGGTGATGCCGGCTGTGGCGAAAGAGAAGCCGGACGTGGTCGGGATCTCGATCGGGACTCAGATGCAGCTGCTGGCTGGCCTGACGTTCTGCAAGATGATCAAGGAGACCTTCCCCCACATCCATGTGGTGGTGGGGGGCAATGTCATCACGAGATTGCAGGAAGAGCTGCCGAACCAGGAACGGTTCTTCACAGAGCTCTTCGACTCGGCCATCCTCTATGAAGGGGAACATGCGCTGCTTTGGTTGATTGAGGCCTTGAACGGGGAGCGGCTTATCGCCTCCGTGCCTAACTTGATGTATCGCGATGAGTCAGGCCTCCACCGGAATCTGGAAGTCTATACGGAGAAGACGACGTCGCTGCCTCTGCCGGACTTCGAGGGGCTGCCGCTGGAGAAATACTTCGTGCCGGAGCTGATCATTCCCTACCTCGCGACGCGCGGCTGCTATTGGGGCCGCTGCACGTTCTGCGACCATGGCCAGGGCTACTTCGATCAATATCGCGGTGTGCCGGCTCAGCAAGTGATCGAGCAGATCAAGACGCTGCGGGACAAGTACCACTGTAAGCACTTCCTCTTTTCTGATGAGTCGTACCCGCCGGCCCTGTTCAAGAAGGTGTCGCAACTCTTGGTCGAGCAGAACGTCGGGATCAAGTGGACGACGCTGATCCGGTTCGAAGAAACGCTGCAAGACCAGGAGATCTGGGACCTGGCGGCGAAGGCCGGCTGCTGCACCCTCTATTACGGGATGGAGTCGGCGAACGAGCGGGTGCTGAACCTCATGGACAAGCATGCCAAGAAGAGCGTGATCCAGAACAACCTCCATCAGGCGGCCAAGGCGGGGATCTGGAACCATGTGATGGCTTTCTATGGCTTCCCAGGCGAGACGAGGGACGAGGCGCTGGAGACCCGCCAGTTCGTCATCGACAACCAGCCGGTGATCCATTCGGTGGAGCTCTTCTACTTTGTGGCCTATCGCCATACGCCGATGGTGCGGAACCCGGAGAAGTTCGGCATTACGATCCACAAGCAAGAGGACTACGATCTGCCCCTGGACTATTACTACACGTTGAACGATCCGAGCACGCTCTCCTGTATGGATGCGATGCAGCTCTGCGAAGAATTCTACAAGAACGACTTCCAGCCCTGGGCCGTGCGGGTGAATTCCCGCGAGCACGTTTTCCTCTACATCTCCAAGTTCGGGACGAACCAGCTGCCGCAGATCTATGCCCAGCAGACGCAGATCCTTGGCTCGCCGGACGGTGTGTCAGGCCTGGTTACCTGGCCGGTGGCACAGTCGGAGGGGGATGAAGTTATGGCCAGAGTCACGAGCCACGATGCGGGTTAGCAGGATGATCAAAACGCCAGGTAACAAGGCCGCAGGGAGTACGGTGACTGAGGCGTACCCTCTGGGGTACGTCGCAGGGAGACGTACGACTGAGAACGCAGTTAGGTGGCGTTTTCATCATCCGGAACTAGCACGGCGGAGAGTAGGGCGTAAGCTGCTTCGATGAGTGTGGTCATCTCTTCGGCCTTCTTGTAAGACTGCATGTACTGTTTGGGGTTGTTGGTCAGATTTGCGTAACGGGCGGAGTTCCAGGTATGGAGCAGCGCTCGCCTGGTCTGCTCAAGGGTTTCGGGGGTGATGGGGAGGGTCAGTCCCAGTACCTCCAATGCGTGGTTCACGTCTTCTTGGGTTACCTCGGCCATAGGGCAAGTCTGACAAACGTGATATAAATCTGTCAAACGATGCCGACGCAACTGCCCATCCTTCAAGCCGTTCCCATCTTCACGAACAAAGACTATCGTGAGGTCCTGCGCAAGGAAATGGACGCGGGCAAGATTCCGCTCAGCCTGGGGCGCGATTGCCCGGTGAAGTGCGAGTTCTGCTACGAGCTGGACCATTCCTACCGCGAAACGCTCGATCCTCCCAAAACCAGCGACGAGGATTGGAGATACATCCTCGACTACATCAGCAAGAAGCCCACGGACCCGAAACAGTTTTGGTGTCTGGGCGGCAACGAATATATGGAATGGACCGATCTGTTCCTCCATCCGAAGGCGATGGAGTGGGTCGAGGACTTCCTCACCTATACGGACAAGAGCATCCAGTTCTTTACCGTGGGATATGTGCATGTGCCGAAGATCCATCAGCTCGTGGCGCAGTTCCCTGGACGGATCAACTTCGAGCTGTCGGTCATTACCCTGAGCGACTACCGCCAGAGGTTGATGCCCCATGCCCCCTCGGTCAAACATGTGCTGAAAGTTTTGGATGGGCCGGCTGTCTCGTCGGCCAATTTTTACGCCTTCGATGAACACACGATGTCGAAGGATGCGGCCTTGATCTCCTCGATCAATAAGGACTGCGTGCTCTGGATGGGGACCCTGACGCCGGTGCGAGGTTTGAAAGAGGAGACGTCGAATCTGATGCGGCAGGGGCGGAAGCATCTGCCGGGGGAAGCGCTGCGGATCTATGAGGCGGGGCTGCCGAACCTCCAGACGATCCATACCGAATCCTATGCGACGGCCTTTCTCAACCGGAAACGGATCGTGAGCAGCTTTGATTCGTTGGAGCTGGAAAAGAAGGATACGGTCGTCACGGCTGCGAGCGTCCACAAGGTCCTGACTCTGTACCGGAAGAACCGCGCCAAGTTCCTCTATGTGCCGAACGCGCTGCTGAGTGGCGATTCGGACTGTACGGTCCTCTTGACCTTCGACGACATCGCCCGCAGGCTGACCAACCAGAAAATAATCCATATCCCCAAGTGCATTATGCAGTCGGGCCGCGGCCCCTATAGCGATATCACGGGGGTGACGCTGGAGCAGTTTGCGAAGAAGACCGGCGTGACGGTCAAGGTCCTGCACAAGATCGATACGAGATTTGCCAACGAGCTGCTCTACCGGAACGGCTCGCTCCAGAACTTTGTGGAGAATTATCTGCGGAGTCCGATGAGGCAGGAGTTTGAAGCGCTTCCGCAGCCTGCGTAGCAGGATGCTCGCATCGTCTGTGCCTTGCGGGCGACCTTTTTGAGCATCCTGTAAAAATGTTCTATAGTGTGTGTCACAGTCGTTGCTCCTCAGCCTGCTAGGAGGTCCGAATGCCTGAGCGACACCAGCTCAAATTTTATCAAGCCGATGTTTTTACTTCGCTGCCGTTCGGCGGGAACCCGGTTGCGGTTTTCCCCGAAGCGCAGGGTCTCGACGATGATCAATTGCAGCAGATCGCCCGGGAGATGAATCTCTCCGAGACGGTCTTCGTGTTGCCGCCGACGGACCCTGCGGCCGTTGTGCGCCTCAGAATTTTCACCCCGACACAGGAGATTCCCTTTGCCGGTCATCCAGTGCTGGGGACCTTTTACGTCTTGGCCCAGCTCGGGCTGATTGCCATCACCGATGGCGTGACTCGCGTGATGCAGGAATGCAATATCGGCCTCTTTCCCGTCGAGATCCATGCGCAAGAGGGGCTAATTACCCGGGTGGTGATGACCCAGCCGAAACCGCTGTTTCTCGGGTCGGTGGAGGATTCGGACGATCTGTTCGACATTGCAAAGGCTCTGGGCCTGTCGAAAAACCAGATCACCGATACGAATCGGCCGGTGATGGTGGTCTCGACCGGACTACCGGTCTTGATTGTGCCGGTGCGGACCCTCACGGCCGTGAGGTCGATCGTGCCGGACGCTGCGGCGATTATCGAGGTCTGTGGGCGGGTCGGCGCCAACGGCATTATGGTCTTTACGAGCGTAACGGTGGAGGACCATGCGACAGTGCATACGAGAATGTTTGCGCCTTCGATCGGCATCCTGGAAGATCCTGCCACAGGGAGCGCCAGCGGAGCGATGGGCGCTTATTTGGTCCATAATGGGCTGGTGGAAGTGGGGCCGATGACGGAACTCATCGTCGAGCAGGGCTATGAGATCGCTCGTCCGTCCCGCATCCTGGTCCAAGTGGAATCGGAGGACGACGCGATCCAGACGGTGAAGGTGGGGGGGCAATGTGTGATGGTGGTCAAGGGCACATTGGCCTTTTAACCGCAGGATGATGAAAACGCCATCTAACGGCGTTCTCGGTCACATGTCTCCCTGCGACGTACCCCAAAGGGTACGCCTCAGTCACCATGTTCCCTGCGGCCTTGTTATATGGCGTTTTGATCATCCTGCAGGTGTGAGAACTGGGCTTTCGGAAACCAGTTAGGTGACACGCCGTTCGACGAACAATAGTTGGCTGACCGCTTGAACCAAGGAGCCCTATGAAAGCTGTAATCTTTCGTGCGCATGGTGGACCGGATAAACTTTCCTATGAGGATTTTCCGACGCCGACTCTCGGTCCGGAGGATGTGCTAGTTCGGGTGAAGGCCTGTGCGTTGAATCACCTGGACATCTGGGTCAGGGAAGGGAATCCGGCCTATCCCATGCCGCTGCCTCATGTATCCGGGTCGGATGTGGCAGGGATCGTGGAGCAAGTCGGTCCTCACGTGGAGGGGGTCTTGGTCGGGCAGCGGGTCTTTATTTCGCCAGGGATCAGTTGTTGGCGCTGCGAGGCCTGTCTCG
Organism: Nitrospirota bacterium; assembly: GCA_026387665.1. Lineage (NCBI taxonomy): Bacteria > Pseudomonadati > Nitrospirota > Nitrospirota bacterium. The sequence goes on along the minus strand of JAPLLG010000003.1, from coordinate 306,875 downwards.
CCGGGCGAGACAACTTCTGCCGCTCCTATGGACTGCTTGGCGCCATAGTCCATGGAGGCTACGCCGAGTATGTCAAAGTTCCCGTTCGCAATGTGCTGCCGATTCCCGAGAACCTGTCGTTCGAGCAGGCGGCGGCCTTTCCGCTCGTGTCGGTGACCGCGTCGCACATGCTGTTTGCCAAGGCCGGGCTGCAGCATGGTGAAACGGTGCTCATCATGGGCGGCGGTAGCGGAGTCGGAAGCATGGCGATTCAAATGGCTAAGCTGGCTGGAGCGAGGGTCATCACGACCGTCGGGTCCGATGACAAGATTCCCAAAGCGGTGATTCTTGGCGCGGATGCGGTGATCAACCATGCGACGGAGAAGGTTGCGGAGCGCGTGAAGCTGCTGACCGAAGGGCGCGGCGTCGATGTCGTGATCGAGCATATCGGCCCGGTGGTGTGGGATAGCTGTCTGGAATCGCTCGCGAAGGGCGGGCGGTTGGTGACCTGTGGCGCGACGAGCGGGGGAGACGTGCAGCTCAACCTGCGCTATGTCTTTGCCCGCCAGCTGACGATCAAGGGTTCCTACATGGGCACTCGTGCAGAACTCGTGAAGGCGGCGGAGCTCATGGGCCAGAAGCGCTTGATATCGGTGATCGACCGCACCTTTCCGCTTCAGGAGGCTCGCGCGGCGCAGCTGTATATGCTGAGCCGGAAGTTCTTTGGCAAGATCGTGCTTACTGTTTGACGGACGTTGAAAACGGCTTCCGGCTGCGTTCTCGGCTCATCAAAATCCTCAACGTACCGATTGAGATTGTCGGAGGTCGGAAGTACTGGAGGGGTTTTTCCGTTCGCCAAGAACCATTGTACAGGCGAACGGCCCACACGAAGTGCGGTCGGTACCTCCTCAGGTTTTGATTCGCCTGCGGCCTTGCCGGAAGACCGTTTTGACCATCCGTAGGGAAAGTCGTAGGAGTGGTGCTCTTTCCTGAGAGCCTATCTGTAACCGAAAGGAGTCAGCGATGTCCACCGTGGCAAAGATCATGAGCAAGCACCCCAAGACCGTGGGCCCTGGTGTGTCGATTGTGAGCGCGGCGAAGAAAATGAAGGCTGCGCGGGTCGGCTCGCTGTTTGTGAAGAAGGGGAAGAAGCTGGTCGGGATCCTCACCGATACGGATATTGTCCGCCGCGCTGTTTCGTCCAACAAGCCGCTCGGCAAGATGACCGTCGAGATGGTTATGACGACCCCCATTTGCACGATCGAAGGGAGTGAGTCGGTGAACGATGCGCAGGACATGATGGGCGACCTGGGTGTGCGCCATCTCGCTGTGACCAAAGCCGGGGAGATCGTGGGAGTCGTGTCGGTGCGGGATGTGATGATGTTTTATAAGCGCTATGCGCAGTCCGAAATTTCACCGGAGGTGAAGTACTCGGAACCAAAGATCGGGCAGGACTGAGGAAAGTGCTGGGTGCTGAGTCCTGAGTCGCTGAATCCATCTCAGCACTCACGTCGCAGCACTCAGCACTATTCTATTTGCTGAGTTCTTTGACGAGGTGGCCGAGCTCTGGAAGGATGAGTTTTTCCATCGCCATCCGGACGGCGTTTTCGGAGCCGGGGGTGGAGAACAGGATGCGGCCCTTGATGATGCCGGCTGTGGCGCGGCTCATGATGGCCGGGGAGCCGATGTCCATATAGGTTAGGTAGCGGAAGATTTCGCCGAATCCCACCAGCCGTTTTTCCAACATTGCATCGACCGCTTCGAAGGTTGAGTCCCTCTTCGAAATGCCGGTGCCGCCATTGATGATGATGGCCTGGACGGCATCGTTTGTGAGGCCTTCTTTGATCCGGTCCGTGATTTGGGCCGGCTCATCCTTTACTAAATGGTAGACCACGACTTCATGCCCGAACTGCCGGAGCAGTTTGTGGATGGCCTGTCCGCTGGTATCGGTGTCGGGGGTTCTGGTATCGCTGCAGGTAATGACCATGCACCCAATGGATTTGGGTGCATGGGATTTGTGCTCTTGGTGTGTGGCGCTGGCCATGGTTCAGGAGGGAGTCCTTACTTCCAGACTGAATCAGGGTTCAGCGTGGCGGCCGGTTTTCCGCCCTTGATATGTTCATCGATGATGGTCGCGACGTCTGCTTCCGTCACCTTGGAGTACCAGGTAGCGTCAGGATAGACGACGACGGTCGGGCCCTGCTCACAGGGGCCGAGGCAGGAGGAGCCGCTGACGATGACGTCGCCAGGAGTCACACCCTTCTGCATGAGGCCCATGTTGAAAGCCATGAGGAGGGAGGCCGATCCGGCGCTGCCGCAGGATGGCTTGGGGTGTCCCGGAGGACGGGAATTGGTGCAGACGACGATGTGATATTTCGGCTTTGGCATGGATTCTCCTGGTTAAAAGAGCGAATGGCTTATAGCTTATCGTATGAGATCGGATCTGAGTCTGCACCATCAGTCAGTGCCTATTCCGGTCCCGCCATCAGCTATATGCTATCGGCCATAGGCTCTTGGTTTATTGCGCTGGAACGAACGACTTCCACATATCGAGAGCCTCTGTCGGCAGCTTCCAATGCTTGACGCCCTTCATCACCCAATCGAGATAATGGGCTTTGGGTTTGAACTTGCCGATCGGGGTGGCGGCATAGGTGGTGACGAGCATCTTCTCCCCGGCTTCCGTTAGCACGGTGACTTGGACCTGGCGAAATGCGCTTTGGGGGACGTCCTCTTCGAATTGGTCCATCAGCTTGAGGTCTTCGTCGGTGACTTCGAAGACCGCGCCCCAGACCTGTTCCCCTGGTGAGGGGGCCACGCTGGCGAGGCCGCAGCGCCATTGCGCGGACCAGCGGCAGAACTTGATCGTGTGTTCTGGGAGGGTGGCCAGCAGGAGGAACTGATGTTCCGGCGCGCGACGTTTTAGTTGTGTGGGGTTGAGATGGTCCCCGTAAAGAAAGAATTTCATGGGTGCTTCACCGCCCAAGGGTACATGTCTGTCGACTGGAGCAATATTTGTAGCATAACCACTTTCACCCGCACAAGCACAGGCCGGGCGGTGATTTGAGGAGATGCGCGCTGTTTGACATCGTGCCGCCGCTCTTCCTAAGATGCAGCGCGTCTTTTTTTACGAACCTTGTTCACAGGATGGCTATGTCAGAGAATCGTTTCTCGTTTTCGGTCGTGAAAGTCATTCATTATGTGGTCGTGGCCCTGCTCGCGCTGGGCGCTGCCTACTATATTTGGTTGAAGCCTCCGGCGCTCAATCCCATCACCGATCCCCGGGGTGCTGAGGCCCTCGCGCTGGTGCAAACCCACCGGGCGCAGGGCTATCCTACGATTCTTCAGGCCATGACGGAGCATGTGCGCTCGATGAGCGAACGTAACCGGGTCGCCCGGCTGGGTGAATGGCGGGTAAAGCCGGTGGAGGGGGATCTATACGAGGTGCGGGTCCAGTTGCGAGACCAAGGGGTCACTGGGCAATGGTTCGAGCGGGAATTCATTTGGCATGCCAATCTCTCGTTGAAGAAGGTCAATGCCGCGTCGCTTCCCGCCGATGGTATTACGCCTAAAGAGCCGGATCCCGAACCGACGGGTTTGCCAGCGCCTCCCTTGCCGTTCGGTCCTAAGTATTAAAGTTCTCCGGCAGTGCGACCTGTACCTGATTTCCTTCGATCCGCACGAGACAGCGGGCGACGGTGATGTCAGGATTCTCCGGTCGTTCCCCTGTGCGCAGATTGAATTGCCAGCCGTGCCACGGACATTCGACGAGACAACCATCCAGATGGCCTTCGCCCAGCGGTCCTCCCGCATGGGGGCAGGTATTGTCGACGGCGTAAAACGATCCCTCGACATTGTAGAGCGCGATCCAGATCCCTTGGACCTGGACGGTTCGTCCGGTTCCCGGGGGAATCTCCTCGACCGTCGCGACGGTCATAAACTCAGGCATGGCGCTGATCCTTCTTTTTTGCTGATCCCGGAAGATTGGTATCTTCCCGAGACCATTCAATGTCTTGATTTCGAGTGAGGCTTATGGCATAGACAGAGGTACGCATCTGAAGACGAAACCCAGGCCTTCTCGCAGAAGGAGCCTCGGTGAGGGATGAGGTTGCTGCATGGAAATGACTCTCCTGCTCAACGCGACGTACGAACCCCTGAGGGTCGTGCATTGGCAAAAAGCGATCGCGCTTCTCTGGCAGGGTAAAGTCGAAGTCCTCGAGGTCTACGACCGAGAGGTCCACGCGGTGTCGATTTCCTTCAAGCTTCCCTCCGTCATGCGTCTCCTCAAATTGGTCCGGCTCAAGGATGCCCACCGGGCGGTCAAGTTCTCCCGCATCAATATCTTTACGCGAGACGGCTATGCCTGCCAGTACTGCCGGCACAAGTTCCGGACCGAGGAGCTGACGTTCGATCATGTCGTGCCCATCGCGAAGGGTGGACGCAAGACCTGGGAAAACATCGTCACGGCCTGCTGGCGCTGCAACAACCGAAAGAGCGGTCGCACGCCCGATGAAGCCGGCATGAAGCTCATGAAGAAACCGATCAAGCCTCGCTGGAGTCCCACTGTCACCATTACCATCGGGATCAGGAATGCGCCGGAAAGCTGGCGCGACTATCTCTATTGGAACTTGGAATTGGATGCCGACCCCGCAGAAACCTAACCAGGCTGTTGAAACAAGCTTTCAGCTTCGTTCTCGCCTCGAAAGCATCCTCAACGTACCCCAGAGGGTACGCCTCCGGTGCTTTCATCGACTGCGGCCTTGCTGAAAACTTGTTTGAACAGCCTGACCGTTATTCTGTATTCGTCAGTGCACCGTATCTAAGATAATTTCGAAATCCCGTCCGCCAGGCAGCGTCGGGTTCTTGGCATAGCGGCCTTCGATGTCGCCTGGCTGTGCCGGGCCTGCCTGTCCATCCCGATCCAACCGGGCCATCACATCCAGCATCCCGCGCAATTCAGAGCCCTGCACCATCACATCGGCGTTGGTGAGCTCAAAGGCTACGGGGAACTGCGGGTTTTCGATCCGCTTGGCCGCGACGGGCCTGGCGCCGCCGGGCCTTTTGACGATGACGAACAGGACATCGGTGGGGCGGACCTGATCGGCCAGGGCCTGCGTGATCATGACGCGACCGGCAATCACGGCTTCGCCGCTTTCCGGGTCGCAACTATGGGCCAGGCCAAGCCAGGCTGCCATGGCGGCGAGACCGATAATGCTGCCAGCCAGTCCAAGTGTACGGAGGTTGTATGCGGCCATGGGTACGGTTCCTTTGCGAAGGTGAAGGGTGCTAAACCCGCCTATTATAGCGGGGGGCTGTAGAAAAGGGGAAGGCACGGTTTACGCTGCAAAACAGGGTGTGTATGATAGGCCCACTATTGTGAATTGGGAGGAACTATCATGGCTGCAAATTCTGGCTATCCGTTGTCTCTGGATGTGAAAGGTTACCCGGTGCTGGTGCTCGGGGGAGACGAGGAGGCTGCGGAAAAGACTCAGCAGTTGTTGGCGGCAGGGGCGAAAGTGATCGTGGTGGCTCCGTCGCTCAACGACACGCTCAAAGAATTGGCTGCGTCGGCGAAAGTCGTGCACCGTGGGCGCCATTTCCGAGACACGGATTTGGAGAGCGCGATTCTGGTCATGAACATGGTTCGCGGGGATCGTGATTTCGCCAGGGCGCTGTTCGCGAAGGCGCGCGAGAAGAAATTCTTGCTCTGGTCGGTCGATCAGCCGGAATCCTCCACGGTCAGCATGCCGGCGGTTGTGGCCTGTGGCCATTTGCGCATCGCTATCAGCACGAGCGGAGTGGCCCCGGCCTTGTCCGGTTTTATGAAAGAAGATATCGAGAAGATCTTCGGCGACGAGTTTGCCGTCTTTGTGGAGTGGGTTGGCCAACTGCGTGAGCAGACCAAGGCGGATGCGCCGGATTTCGAGAAACGCCGTGATTTGTTGCGTGAGGCGCTGGACGGGTTCCGCCTATTGGGCAAGATTCAGTATCCGAAAGTCTGGCTGGATGAACGGGCCAAGCTGAATGTGGCGTCAGGCGTGAAGGGTGAAGCGTAAGGCGTAAAAGGCAAGACGTGAAACAGAAGACGTAAGACGTCTGGCGAAGAAGGAAAAGGGGACTGCCATGGTTCTGCTCGAATTCAGTATGTCGCCCTTGGGCAAGGGAGAGAGCGTGGGCAAGTATGTGGCGCGCTCGCTCGATATTATCGATAAAAGCGGAGTGGATTATCGCTTGAACCCGATGGGGACGGTGCTCGAAGGGGAATGGGACGAGGTCTTTGCCGTCGTCAAGAAATGTTATGACCGCATGAAGAAAGATTGCGGCCGTATCTCCTGCACGATCAAGGTCGACTACCGGAAAGGCCGGGCGGGGCGGTTGCAGAGTAAAGTGGCGAGCGTCGAGTCGAAGCTGAAGCGGGCGATCAAGCAGTAAGGCCCGCTGCCGTTATCCGTCGGTTTCCGTTTTCTCTGAAGAGGCCGGGTCGGCGCCCTGCCGACACCGGTCAAGGTGGCGCCGATGCCTTGTCTTCCTTCAGAGCCCCACGTGCGTATCGACATCGTCACGCACGATATTCCCTACATGACGCGATGGAGGATGCGATGAGTTCTACTCACGCGGAGATCCAGCTGCTGCCGAAGGACCGCACGATTCTTGAGCGGGAGGTCATGGAGTTCCGTCCGTTCGGACTGGACGAACAGGGCCACACGATCCGAGATCTGAGCGGGATGAGTATTCGGGCCGCCATCGTCCATCTCGATAAGTCGTTGTCCCGTGAGCGGGGGGCCGTCGCCGGGAGGCAGGCGGTGCTGGAGCTGTGCCGGCTGTTGAATCAGCGCATCAAGGATCCGGTCTATTATGTGACGCTGGAGTTTCTGAAGAATGCCTGGAACAGTTATTCC